>DGEE01000161.1:0-5687 GCA_002385815.1 Hungateiclostridiaceae bacterium UBA3934 | reverse complement strand
GCGCCGCTCGGGTCGCTCCTCAGCGTTGCCCTATCCTGCAACATGAATAAAAGCATTATAATTATGCACAAATTATTGCGAGATTATACCATTTACACAGTTCGCGGGACACTCCCAATAAAATTAAGGTTTCTTTTGCAAAGCGAATACTTTCATTATTCTACTTACCCCTTATATAGAGAAACCAAGGATTCCCCCCATTTCTCTCATGATTTCATCCTTTTCCTTTTCATTTAGATTGAAATGCTCAGCTAGTGTATTGATTATTTCCAAAAATTTCATTTTATCAGCCATATCATTGGGGTCTATACCCAACTCAGAAAAAACAGCAAGCAGTAAAGAAGGCTTTATTCCCAGATAGTTTGCAAGCCACATTACAGCAGATTCTACTTTTTTCTGCAGCTTGGCATCATTGCGAGTAACTTTCAAAGTGCTATCTGCATAATTTGTCCTGCAAATATTTCGTTGCAGACTATTTACATTCTTGTTGCTCACATCTTCCTTGCCAAGCAAACCAATAATAATATCCTTAAAAGTGTTTTCAGGCATCAAGCTGGTACCTTGGTTTTTTATCAAATTGCTATCTTCAATATAACACGTATTAATTGGACTAATACCTAGATTCCTTGTTCCCATATAAATTACTCCTTCTATGTATTGATTTCACTTTAATAATATTTGCTTACAGTTAATATCGGAAGAATAAGTACAAATATGAAGGGATGAATAAATTTCCACAAGAAAAAATCATTTATGATTAAAGGCAACTTATTTTTTACCAGTATTGAGGGATACCATCCAAGGTATGTCTGTTTACCGAAGGCAAAACGCCGGATGAGTTATACCGGAGGAAAGACTAAAGTGTGTTTTTTGACCAACAGCCCTGCTGCAATATAGCTGCATATGCTGTATCGGACAGTATTGACCAAATGTGTGGATAATGATTGGATTTTACACCATAAAATGCTATAATGTCTATGCACTTATCAACATCATCATTTCAACCTCATAAGTGAAAGGATATCAAGTGGTGACAACTATGTATAAACACCATATAACGGCGATCGAGACGATAACCAATAAACTCAAGGCACGTGACGAGGTTCTTGGAGTGATTATTGGAGGCTCTATAGCTCACGGATTTGCAAGTGAAGATTCCGATGTTGACATAATGATCGTGCTGTCTGAGGAGGATTACAAGAAAGCGTTAAAGGAAAACACCGTATTCTATTATGAGAAGGAGTCCTGTGATTATGAGGGCGGTTATGTCGATGGGAAATGTACAAGTATCGATTATATAAAGAAAGTCGCCGAATTCGGCAGCGAACCTGCCCGATTTGCTTTCCAGGGTGCCTTTGTTTCATATTCCAAGGTGAACGGGTTGGAGCAGCTTATTGCAGATGACAGTTTATGATCGACAGCCAGCTGAATTGGGTCGACGGGGCTGTGCCTGTTTTGGATATTTGATCTCAATACCGCAACTGGGCAAGTTGCGAAACAAAGCCGAAGGACAGGAGGATATCAATGGATAAATCCGTCTTAAAACATGCATTGAAATCTGCCGAAGCAATCTTCTTAAACCCTTCCGTCAAGTATCCGTATGATGACATCATCCGTGGAGTCCAGGTCAACGGTACCAGGAAAAAAGCTGTAGATATAAATACCACCCAGGCGTTTGGCAAGAAGTTGAATTATGGGAACTTTCGGGAAAACAAGATAAAAGCGATGGATGTGTGCGACACCTTTTTCCTGGAGCAGAAAGAGCAAATAATCAAAGTTCTGTGCACCGCTGTCAAATCAAGAAATGAACTTGATGAATACGAGCATGAACTGTTTAAGGAGCTCCGGGACGCACTTCTGCTATATTCTACATCAAGCCTAATAAATGAATCATATAACCGCATCCGCAAGGTGGTTGAGTTGTATTTGGAGCATATTGTTTCCATGGCGGCCGAAATAGATGATGACCGCAGGAAAGAACTTGTGCCCATGCTTTTTCTTCCTATAGACAGCTGGATAATAGCTAATGAACTCATTTTCAGTGACTATGCTCTTGCAAGCTGGGGCCTGACACGTAAGTCTTCGTTCGGCAAGATATATAGCAAAGCATTGTTTGACAATATGCAGAGGTATCTTTCCGATAAGGCACAGGAAATCAGTACGGAACTAGGTGAAGATTTTCATGTGATCTATTTTGACGTGTTCTGGAAGAATCGTTTATACAATCCTGGATGCAATCTGTTTGGTGAACAGGGCCCCGGCAATCAGGCAAATGATATGGCACGCACCAGGCGACCACTGCTTACTCATGATATGAATAGCAGATCCCCCGCTGCAACACAGCCGAAAACCAATGATAAGCTTGCATCATACCCTCAATTACTCAGGTTAATTATGAATGAACTTGCAGAGTTGAACATCCATATAGATAAGGATTATAAATGCATAATGAGGAAAAATGGGGAGTATATCCTGGAGGCAGCGCATCCAACGGGTCGGCGCAAAAATATCGTTACAGTATGGCCGGCTAATCAGGGAGGATCTATTCGGATCGTCGGCATCGGCAAATATTCAGAGCAGACCAGGTTTGACTATAATGACATAGGGACAGATAAATTACGTTCTGACCTTTATACGGCATACAAAAAAACACAGTTATAGTATGATTGTCTGACATAGGACGGAGTCCTGTAATATATACCTGTTCGGGGGTCGTTAAATGTACATGCATAATGATACTGTACCGGGCTATCAGCCGATAATGCTATTAAGAAATGTGAGCTATCCTAATTTTCAACTGTATTGCGTGGCAGGAAAGGGAATGCCGCCTGAGAAGGTGCTGAAAATCGCCGTTCTGGAAACATTCAAATGGCTCCGTCAGCGGTTCAGAGCATTCGAGATCCCACAGGAACTGATCTGGCCTGATCCCGAGTCGTGGGATTCAGTAGATATCAGTGATTTCAAGTCATTCAGGATCGATGTGGGATACATTCTTGAGGTCGTCTGGCTGCCCGAAGAAAGAATATGGACTTTGCAGCTTACAGAACCAGATATGGGAACACAGCCGGGCGCAATCAACCAGCCCAGGCCGCCCGTTCCCGGCAGGCTGTTTGAAACCAACGTCGCATACCGCATCATAGATAATGGAGTAGAGTGCGGGTTTTGCACCATTGTTTCGGAGCCCATCGGTACAACAGCTGAATGTGAAGTCTTCAGGCTGGCATTTATCAAGTATCTTGCCCGTAATCCTCATGTTGGCCTATGGCACAATTATCAATTGACTGATAATCATCATACCCTGGGAAGTGTTGAAGATATATTAGCTTTCGATAAATGGGTCAACAGCAACGAGAGAATGCTGCCGATCGTCTTAGTTTCTGAATACAGTGAAAAGCAAAGAACATCGAGTACGTTAGATAAGCGAAATGAGGCTGAAGATTATTCCAGGGATAGATTTCAGGATGAAGCCGTCCTTGCCTTTGGCCCATACAGCAAACAGATTGTCTCAGCGAACTTTAACACTTCAGACAAACATTATGTAAAGCAAATGTATTTCTGCGATCCTTGTACCAGATTTAAATACTTAAGTGGGGATTTGAAAGATGATACGGCAGATATAGATGCGGCAGTCACCTATGACAATACGGCACACTATTCTGCAGGGCCTGCCGGGGAGGAAGCTGCCCGCTGCAGTGATAATGATATCCAACAGGGGCAGGAGGGACTGCTTCCATTTGACCTTTCCAAACTTACCCGCTATAGAATGGGATATGCCCAGTTTTTTGTACTGCCCGTCAAATATGTTAATGAATTCAATAAGCAGACAAAGAATCGGATCGGCGAGGGTGATGTGATCATTTTCGAACCAAGTGCATTTGGGGGAGAGATCCGGCGTTATGAATACAGGCAGGTTCAAAATGATATAGAAGATTTTTGCAATAAACTTAATGAGTTTATCCAATACTACCCTAAGAAAAAGCCCATGAAATTCGGTAATGTAATATTTTTGCCGGATGCAAAGGGGATGGAAAGGGACAAGCTCCTCAGTACGATACGCTCAAAAGAGGAGATGTTGATTTATGCTGAAGGCAAGCAGCGGGACATTGAAGCCAGATTTAAAAAGGAAATGTCCATTTTACAGGGGCAGTGCTGTGATAAGGAGAAAGAAATACTTCGTAGAGATGGTGAAATTAGCAAAGCAGAAGAAAAGATAAGAAGGCTGGAGATATCTCTGGAGAACAAGGAAAAAGAATATAGGAAGATATTTGATGATATGGAAGCCGAGATTTGCCGGCTGAAGGCTCTTCAGTTTCGTCCGAAACATCCGAAGGAGGTTGCCGGGTGGGTGGAAAGTCAGTTTGCAGACAGGTTGATTTTTCACAAGCGTGCAAAGGATCTAATGAATGATGTAGCTCCAAATACTGTTGATCTCAAAATCCTTTGTGACGCATTAGAGTATCTGGCTACAGATTACCGTGATGAATTGATTGGCAAAATAAGTACGGAAGAAAGGGACAACAACTGTCAGAGAAAATATGGAAGACCTTTCAGCGTCACACCGATCAGGGGGATTTCTATAAAAATGTATCCAGCTGAATACAAAATCAAGTATTATACCGGGTATAAAGGAAAGCCTGTGGAGAGCCCTTTGGACCTGCATCTTACATTTGGAAACAGCGGGGAAAAGATGATCCGTATCTATTTCCTTTATGATAAGGAGAAAAAGCTCATTGTTGTAGGTTCGCTCCCAAAACATCTGCCAACGATCAGTGATTAGTAACATTTTATTTGTTGATTTCGCTTGGATATTGGAGGAATTTGTATTTAATTGTAGAAGATATTAACTTAGCCTGATTACCATGAGGTGATGTTAATGTCTGATACGACACAGATCGAACGGCAGCTTTATATTCTATCACTGTTGTCAGAAAGCAAAAATGGCTGTACGATCGATGATATAATGAGCTATCTGAACAGGCTTGGCATCGAGGTTAGTCAGAAGACAGTTTCAAGAGACCTTGATGCTCTTTCTATGGTCAATTTCCCCGTTTATGAGGAAGAGCGCAATAAAAAGACTTACTACATTGCAAAGAAGTTCGGCCTTGAGAATGTAAGTTTCACCCTGAACGAGCTTATTTCTATCTATTTCATAAAAGAAATCCTGAATTCCTACTCAGCACTGGAAATAGGCGAAAATGCTTCCCAACTCATTGACAGGCTCATTTCCCATCTGCCCCAGATAAACAGGGATTATATCAATAGCTTGAATGAGCTGGTTAAAGTGAACCCGGCAGAAGTGCTGAGAGAAAAGAGAATCGATCCCGGTATGCTGAATCAGATCCGTGATGCTATCGCTTTCCGAAAGAGGCTTCTGATCACATATAACTCCTTCAATAAAGAAGAACAGACGGAGAGATGCATCGACCCATATTTTTTGGAGATCAATGAAGGATGCTACCATCTCGTTTGCTATTGCAACCTCCGCAAGAATAAAAGAGTATTTCGGGTGTCCCGTATCATCAGCCTGAAGGTGCTGGATGAAACCTTTGAGAAGCAGAAAGACTTCTACGAAGAATACCAAAGAAGCAAGTTCGACAAGCTTTCAGGCGAGAAGCAGATCAATCTGAGATTGAGATTCAGCGGAATGGCGGCGAAATTCGTACAAGAGGTCAAATGCCCGGTATGTG
>DGEE01000023.1 GCA_002385815.1 Hungateiclostridiaceae bacterium UBA3934 | reverse complement strand
GCAGGGGCAAACGCTCGAAAGCTGGCTATCCTCAATACCACGTGTCCAGAAACCCAAAAGCACCACTGACAAACGTAGAAAAGTTGATAGTCAGCGGGGCCAGTCACCCGAAGTCTGAAAACGCTACAGACAAGCATCATAAAGTCGCTAGCCGCTTCGCTCCGGCGCCACCGTTCATCCCGGCATAGTCTGTTTGACAAGCCTGGTTAGCTCTTCAGCAGGATTATACAAACAGGATGTCTCTGATATGCTTTATTTCCTCCGCTGATCATTCACACTGGTTTTCATTCATTTCCAAAGATCGCGTTTGTTCCATCTCCGCTATCAAGTTCATATAATGTTCTGCCAGTTCAGGATATTCCTCCAGAAATTCGCGTGCAGAATCCTCAAGTTTGTAAATCCCCCGCGACACCCGGGTGAACCAGCCGTAATAATTGTCTCTCAATATATTCGGTGTTTTGGGGCTTGTGCCAATTTTCCGCAGCTGAGCAGGGGACATGTCGCCGTATCTCATCATGCAGCATGCTATATGGATCGCCTGCTCCCTGTAAGCTGTGATCAGCCTGGTCCTGGTGGTTCCTCCCGTATTGTAGTGTCCGCTTCTTCCCTCAGCTTCCTTTATAATGCTGTACCTTACCCGTTTATTCGCACGAAGGCTTTTAAGGCGGTCAAAGGTATGGGGGTGGAAATGCACCTCCACCCTTCCGCCGTCTTTGGCCAGGTCGACCGTTATGAGCCCTATCTCGAGCCTGCGCAAAAGGATGCACATGTCTCTCCACGCAGCGGTCCTCTTGCCGCCCTTTGGATACGGTATTGCCACATAAACCGAATCAGTCACCCTCTGGCGTTTGACTGCCTGGCTAAGAAGCTTCAGGTTGAAAGATGTTTTCATCTCCACCACGATCAGGTCATCCCCCATGACCGCGGCAAGGTCGCATCCTTTCACTTCTCCCTGGACCTCGTATCCCAACTCCTCGAGATACTCCCGGATAGGCTCGTACAGATCGGTTTCATGTATCGGCTTTTTATGCGCCACAGCTATTCACCACTTAAATCGTTTTCTTATTGTATTTCGTCATATAAAAGATAATTCCTTGTTTGACAAATCAGCATTTTATAAAGCTGAATTTATTGTTTCAAGTCAGGCAACATGTTGATTATGGCATCCAGGACTCCTCAGGCAATGTCGTGTCGTTCATTTATTGACAATAATATATAAACCACAATATAATATGCATGTAGTGTAATATATTGTCTAAATTAGAAACATGTTGTCGCAATACATGGAAAACACGAAAATCAAGGTTGTATAAACAGCAAGTCAGTATTGGAAAATAAAATGAAAGGAAGCAGGAAAATGCGTATGAGAAGATTCTTGTGTACTTTGATAACGGTTTCCCTTATCTTTACGATCGTGTTTGCTCAGGTCTCATTCTCTGTCACCGGTGATATCAGGAACGCCGAAAATGCAGAAAGATTGTCAAAAATCGGTATATTTAAAGGTGATTCAGCAGGATTTGGATTGGAAAGACAGCTTACGAGAGCTGAAGCCGCTGCACTGATCGTCCGGTTGATCGGGAAAGAAAAAGAAGTACTCAATGGGAATTATTCTCACCCGTTTTCCGACGTTCAATCATGGGCTGACAAATATGTTGGTTATCTGTATACGAATAAACTAACCACCGGTATTTCCTCTACCTTATACGGCTCATCGGAATATGTTTCACTGCAGCAGTTCGTAACATTTATTTTGAGGGTACTGGGCTACAGTGACCAGAAAGGCGATTTCAAGTACAGCCAATGCCTTGAAAAGGCTGTTCAGATCGGACTGCTCAACAACGAGGAAGTATATTATTACACGAGCAAGGACAGTTTTATCAGGGATGATATCGTAGGTATCATAGTGAATGCTCTCTCAACAAATGTCAAGGATTCGGGCACCACGCTGCTGGAGAAGCTTGTTTACGAAGGCGCAATCGATATGGAAGCTGCAGCCGGTGCGGGGTTCATTTCTCTTGAACCGGTAACCATAAAGGATCCGAACCTGGAAGCGAAAATCAGAGAGATAATAGGGAAAAAGGAAGGGGAACTTTTTGCCTATGAACTGGAAAAAATCGAATCAATAGATGCCCGCAATTCGGGTATCTCTTCGCTCGACGGGCTGCAATACTGCAAAAATCTTAAGAAGTTGTATATCACTGATAACAAAATAACCGATCTTGAACCTTTGAGCGGGCTTGTACACCTTACAGCCCTCCTGGCAGCCAGGAATGAAATCAAAAACATCGATACTCTGAGCAATCTTACAGATCTGCAGTTTCTTGATCTTTCGGTTAATAAAATCAACATCATCAAGCCATTAGAATCACTTGCAAATTTGGAAACTTTGGGTATTGGAAATAATCCGATCGTAGATATCACACCGGTATCCAGCCTGAGAAACCTGGAACAGCTAAGCTTGAACGGACTAAATTTGTCGGATCTCAAGCTGGTAGAAAACCTTGACAAACTGACCTGGATTTATGCGGGAGCAAATGAAATAATCGACATTTCCCATTTGGCCAAACTGGAAAACCTGAGCTATCTGGATCTGACATTCAACAAAGTCAGTGACATCAGTGTGCTGAAAAAACTCAAAAACCTGAAAGTACTGAAAGTTTCCAACAATTCAATAAACGATATAAGCAGCATTTCGGAGTTGGTAAACCTGGAAGAATTGGATCTGTCAGACAACAATATCTCTGATATCGCCGCTCTCAAGGGATTAGTAAATCTGAAGTCACTGTTTCTGTCAAATAACCCGATAGCAAATTACATGCCAATCAAAGATATATATGGACAGCTGGAGACTAAAGACTTCAATGTGGTTTTCCCATAAACAGGCATAGGCTCACCCTCCCCTGATCAGCTGCCGCACTGCAAGCACCAGGAACATGAAGCAGGAAGAACCCCCTCCCAGCACATATTCCGTCTGCTGCCAAAGGTACGGGAATGTCAGCAGCTCCGGAAAGTCCGGGCGTATCAGTGCAGTCCCCGAGATCACGCCGCCCGGGATATACGACCAGTCGGCACGGTTGAGCCCATAGCCTACCGTCGCCGATTCTGCTCCTATTCCGGACGCAAATGAAATAGCATTGGAGCCCGGATGGCATCCCAGAACGAAGTTCAATGAATTGAAAATCAGATCGGGGCTGAATATATCAGGGTAAGCCTTATATAGGTAATAGTACTGGAAGCCCAGTCTCTGGATCATCCAGCCCGCTCCCCATATGTGCGGTCGATAGGGTATGCCGTAAGGCGTTTCGGCGCTCTGCTGCTCGTATTTCTCCTTCAAACCCGGTAACGCACTCCGTATCGCCTTTGTGAAGCCGGTATCATTGATGGCTTTTTCTGTCCGACCGATAAACCAGCCCGTTTTTTCTATATTATCGACTATAAGATCAGTTTGCGACAAAAGAAAGTCCCTGTACTCCCGTTCACCGGTGCTGATGAGCAATTCGGCAGCCGCATGCAGCTTCGCTGTAGCGGCATTGCCAGTCCCATCCGTGATTTTATAGATTTCACGTGCGATTTGTAATGCCTCATCACTCAGCTCATCGTTGAATCCCTTCAATGCACGGGAGGCCGCAGCCAGATGAGCTGCAGTCGTCAATTCCCTCACGGGATTGTCTTCTGTGAACACCCATCGATCATCATCATTTCCTTTGATGCCGTCTGTCATGGTCGCACTGTCGCCAAGATGGACATATTGCCTCAGGTCGTTGCTAATAATGCCGCGATAGAGCCTGCCCAATGCGCGATATCCAGCCACCACAGAAAGAACTCCGTGCTCGATCTGCTGCAGTATATCGTTTTTGCCATCAGGCTGGTGGATCTCGGTTATTTTTTTCTCCTGATCGATGGTGGTCACATCATAGTCGACATTAAAAGCTTCGTATGCCAGGGTCAGTATATAGAATTCACCGGACTGCGACTCCACACGAAGATCGAAATCTCCAGCATCATGCCACCCGCCGACATTCAAGCCAGGGACCACATCTCCCGGCTTGTATTGAGTCAGCGTGGAAGGACCCTGCACATATCCGTCAAAGTGGTTATGATCCACCGGGGCCATCCGGGCGTCATCATCATGGCAAAGCCCATGCCATACGCGGTATTTCTCACTTACCCTCATGTGACACATCTGTATCGGAAGGAAGTATTCCAGCACCGGCTGCCAGATACCACGGTCGTATACATCCCCGGCGATACGGAAAACGGAGGTCTCCGATGTGCCGTAGCGTATTTTATATAAACCTTCTTCCCTTATGTCAGTGAAGTCGAATTTCAGGTAATTGTAGCGGAGAAAACGTCCCCATTCCTGCGCTTCAGCCGAGAGAACCTCTTCTTCCCCATTCTCTGTTATTCTGATAAGCATCGCTTTGCTGCGCCTGCTGTCTCGCCTGTCGAGTTCGATGACTGCTATTTTCGCCTAGTTGGGGTGATATCCTACCTGCGATACCTGGACAACAGGGATATGTAACCAGCTATCTACGACATTCGGCGTTATAGTCCACTGGATCGCTTTTTCCGTTACATTTGGCGGCACCTCACTGCTTATCACGAACCAGCCGTTGTTGTGGTTCATACGTCCGTCATAAAGCTTAAGCTCAGAGCCTTTGCTTTCTACGATGAAACGGTTGTAAGGATCGTCAGGTCTTACGACAAAACGCTTCCCAACAGCGTAAGGCTCGGCGATGATATCGTCGGCGACAATAGGACTGTACCCCTTGTTGCCGCCGGTCAGGCGCTCTATATCCGCCTTTGCATCAGGCTGGCTGAAATCCCCGGTATGTAGGAGGTTGGAAGGTTTCCTTATCACAGGACCGTTGGGCTGCTCGGGGAAGATACCGTGCTTATCGTCCATTATCCACGGCTTTCCGAACAAAGCGCCGGGGAAAAGTTCCAGGTTGAAGCATATTTTACCAGCAAACTTCTCCGGTATGGGCCTGTCCAGGTCCACAGTGATTTTCACCGACTCTCCTTCACCCTTGACGATGACCTTGTAATTGAACTCGAAATCCGGATAGATCATCGGGTTGAAACCTTTCAGATGCCTTGACCTGTCAGGGTAACACAGTGTAGTGGTGATCGTATTGGAATCTTCGTCCACCTCACGGCTGATTTGCTTTGGTACCGGCTGCCACTGCCCCGGTGTCTGTTCAAAGCGTATATCACCGTTCGTAGCAACGCGGTTGCCATGCATGATAATGCTTACGCCGGATTGATGCCCTTCCGGATAAATGTCGCTGAAGGCCATCACATCCACGCCCATGTTTTGGAAGTAATCAGATGATGTATTCAGTATAAATCCCTGGCTCTTCTTATTAGTGCATCTTTTAGTCATATCTGTATCTGTCTCCTATCATATTTATTAGCTTATTCTGATAATAGCTATTATAATATACAATATTCCGTATGCGGAATTCAATATCGCTTCATTCGGCGGCCAGATCAGTATGGGCTACTCCTCGCCACTCAAGTCTTCGTCATCCATGTCCCCGTCACTCATGTCCTGGTTTCCTTCTGCAACTCCGTTTTCTGCTTCGATCTCGTGGAAAAGTTTTATGGCAAAAGCGCTCTTGGTCCCGATTATCAGCATCGGCGCGATAAACACGCCGACATAGAGAAGCAGCCAGTCATAGAAGAAAAAAAGCCATACTTCGAAAGCGACAAGGGCAGTACAAATCAGTGACCGCACCAGGAAGCGGGAAAATATGATCCTCGAATTTGTCAGGTGGCGGAAAATCGTGTTGTCATACCTTGCCGCAAGAGCAAAAGCATAAAAAAAGTGTACATGGAACAGTACCAGACTCAAAATGCCCAGTATCAGAAATATCAGCGGGTTGCCATTGACATTTTCAAACAGGAAGAAGTCAGCTCCGACTGCTATGATCAGGATAATGGTCACGCCTGACAGTACCATCCCCTGCTTCAGATTCGCCCTGTAAGCGCGGAGGTATTCTTTAACGATGCCGGTATCCCTGTCCTCGATTACTTTCATCATTACACTGTAAGCAGCTATCGCAGATACACCAAATGTCAGGATCGGCAGCGAACCGAGTAAAAACAGGAAATTCAGCAACAACAGATCCCAGATGCGGGCAAGGACCTGTGCAGTTTTACTTTCATATGAGAAAAATTTAGCCAATAACCAGCCTCCGTTCTTTTTCCTGTGCGGGTCAAAAAATTCCCGCATCTGACGCATATCTACATTATAACATTTCTGTCCGGGCAATTTTCGGTGAATGAACTGCGCTGCGGACAGGGGTGTCACAGCGCGGCAGCAGATATATCTGCCCTCCTGAAGCCAAAATACTGTCTCCATCTGATCCGGTCTCTTCTTTAGACGATATACCCATGAAAACAGGTCCTCAACCCAAAAGATATCCCCCGCTTTACAGAGGGGGATATCTTTCGCTTCGCCTTTTTCAAGCAGTCACTACGGTATCAGTTCTCCGCGACCTGCAGCCTGTAGCGTGTTGCAGCTTGCTGTCGGCTCCATTCACGGACCTGATCATAACCGTATTCATTGCAGATCTTGATCATCTGCTCTACATGGTAGTTAAACTCACCGTCATTCTTGGCGTAAATAGCCCGCCATGAATACTGTTTGATTGCCTGTGTGACCTGTGTCCAGATAAGTTCGAGTTCATCGGAACGTTTAGGCTCAGAATAGGATGTTCCGGGAACTACTGTATATTTGCCCTTCTTCATGTATTCATCGATGGTTGTGACACCGAAGAAGTCACGCCAATCCTTTTCAATTGCGCTCTGAGCAGGACCTGCCATACTGCGCCATGAATCCTTGTTGAATGTCTCACCGTTTGAATCCGGGTTCCTGGTGTCGATTACCCAGGTCGTGTTGTTGATCTGGAGCATACCATCGGTAAACTTACCACCAAGCTGATATGTTCTGCCTGTTTCGCGGCTGGTCCACGTAACACCGCCGAGATCATACTGCGGATCGCGGTTGCATCTCAGACCAAGATCAGTAAAGTGGGTATTTCCGTTTGCATCATAATACCACATCAGCTCTGGCAGACCATACCAGATAGTCATCGCTCCTTCCGGCGTGTAGAGGTAGTTGAGGATCTCCATGCAGAGCTCAGGATATTCTGTATATGCCCCGATCGACCAGACACGGTTGCCGCCGAGCAGGCTCATGCCGTAAACAGCCGGAGCAGCGTCCTTCGGCACCAGCGAAAGCATCATTTTATTCTGCTGCATGTGTTCGGTCGTATTATAGGTGGATGATCCGGCAAAGTTGAATATTGAGAAGAATGTACCGCCGGCTTTGACCTTATCGGACATCTGATCCCACGTCTGGGTCATGGAGTTGGGATCGAGAAGATTGTGCTGATAAAGCCTGTTGAAGAACTTCAGCATTTCCAGGTATGGTCCGTCGGGCATAAGTGCGTCATAGAATTCACCATTTTTAGGATTGTACAGACCCACAGCCAGTTCGTCATAGCCGTAATATGCTGTAGCCATCGACTTGACATACATCACCATATTGCCATCCCAGTCAGGCCAGAGAGATACTGCATATGTTTCCCTGCCGTTTTCATCTTTCGGGCAGATTTCCTTCATTCTCTTCAGAACATCAAAATAATCGTCAAGATTCTTTACTTCCGGGTAGCCGAGCTGCTTGTACAGATCCCACCGGATATCCCATGTGTAGAAGAAGCTGGCATGGTCATCCTTGGTAGCCGCCAGGTTGTGGCCTATACCATAGATGTGTCCGTCTCCCGAGATCTTTCTGTTTGTCTCAAGAGCAATCTGTGCGTTCTTCCAGATCATCGGTCCGTAGGTCTTGCAGAGATCGCCTTCTTCCCAGTCGTAAAGAAGCCCGAGCTGCACAGCATTCTTGTAATCGGCACCGTTGTCACCCCATACGATGATGTCGCCCATGTCGCCTGATTCTACAAGCGTTTCATAAGTGCCTTCAGAGTCGGGTATGATATTCAGCCTTACATTGAATTTGTCCTCCAGCAGTGCAGCATACCAGCCGGTCTGGAATCCGCTCCAGTTGGCAAGCTGCGAATACACATCCAGCGTGATCAACTGTTCCGGCTTTTCAGCCACCTCCGTACTTTCCACTACCTCTATCTCTCCGGTACCTTCTGTTTCCTGGATTATCGGCTGATCATCAGTAACTTCAGCACCTGTCTCATCATATGTACCTCCCGGGGCAGGCTGGTCAGTTGCCGTCGTTCCATCGGATGACTGACCTTGCTTGCCGCCTGCAGACGTCTGGCCGCCATTCGGATCAGACGTCGACCCGCCTCCTGTTCCCTGTTCCACCGGATCACCGTCTACTGGTTCATCACCACTGGAACAGCCGGTGATCCCGAACACCATGGTGAAAATCAGCATCAGGCTCAGGATCATGGATACGATCCCTTTGATTCCTTTCCACTTTTTCATTCAGAGCACCCTTTCATTCATTTAATATTTTCATATCCGGAACACGTGCCCGGCTATGTGAGCTTTCGTCAAAATCATCCCTTTATCGCTCCAAGCATGATACCCTTGGTAAAATGCTTCTGCATGAAGGGGTATACCAGCAGTATAGGTATTATTGTCGCCATCGCAATGGTATACTTGACAACTTTGGAATTCAGAGTGTTTTCCAGCACCATTGTGGTGCCTGCACCGCCTGCCATAACAGTTTCCAGGTCGGAGACCTTAACGAGATAGACATACAGCCGATGCTGCAGTGTAAAAAGATGAGGTGCACCCTTCATCAGTATCAGCGAATCCTGGAATGAGTTCCAGTTACCGACCGCTCCGAAAATCGCTATCGTGGCGAGGATAGGCTTCGAAAGAGGCCATATGATTTTCCGGAAAATCGTAAATGTCGATGCGCCGTCTATGAATGCACTTTCCTCCAGTTCCTCAGGGATAGATTCTATGTAGGTTTTTACAAGGATTATGTTGAACGGCGCTACGATACCCGGGATTATGTATGCCATAAAGTTGTTGGTCAGACCCAGCATCAGCATATTCATGTACCAGGGGATCAAACCGGCGTTGAAATACATCGTGATGACGATGTAGCGATACCAGAAACTTCTTTTCCAAAGCTTCTTCTTGGTAACAAGATATCCGGCCAGGGCACTTGCAACCACCATCAGTGCCGTCCCGACGATGGTCCTCGTTATCGTCACAATGAAAGCGTTGCCAAGGTCGCTGACTTCCTTTAGTGCAATATAGTTGGAAAAGTTTATCCCGATGGGATAATACGTAATTGCGCCTTTTACTACGAGGTCGTTGTCGGAAATGGTGTTGATAAACAGGTAGTAAAACGGAAATACGCAAAGCAGCATAAACAGTGTAAACATTATGACATTGACCACATCGAAAACAACTTCCCCCGGACGCCTGCGGAATCCGGAACGGCGGGCAGTTTTAGAATTGAGCTCCGTTAAATTGTTCATCCTGCACCTCCTAAATTATTCCTTCGCCGCGAACAAACTTGGACAATCTGTTTGCAAACAACAGCAGGGTGATGCTGATCAGAGATTTACTCATTCCGATAACAGTTGAAAGCGGGATCCTGCCTCCGTCTATACCAATGTTGTAAACGTACAGATCCAGGACTTCTATAACGTCCTTGTTATTCGCGTTCTGGAACATAAGGTATTGTTCAAGACCGTTGCTGAGAGCTCCGGCTATCGTAAGCAGCAGAAGCACCAGATACGTCGGCATGAGACCTGGCACCGTGATATGCCAGACTCTCTGGAAACGGCCCGCACCATCTATCTTAGCGGCTTCATACAGCTCCTGGTCAATGCCCGCGATTGCAGCTATGTAAACGATAGCGCTCCAGCCGAGGCTCTTCCACATGCCCCAAAGCAGCATCTTTGTCCACATATGGTCTGAATTCATCAGCCAGTTCGTATTTTGATTGGCATTGAAAAGCTCAAGGAATGAATTCAAAAAGCCCTCTGTACTGAAAATCGCAAGGGCGATCGCATAGACCAGGACCCAACTGATAAAATTGGGAATAGTCGTTACTGTCTGAACTAAACGTTTGAAGCGGTTGCTTCTTATTTCATTAAGGAGGATCGCAAATGCCATAGGCACCCAGCTTGTCAGGATGCCAAGACCACTCATCACTAAGGTATTACGCAAAACACGCACTATATCTCTGACTGTCGCAGGATTCCGGAACAGGATCGTAAACCATTTGAACCCTACGAAATTTTCGCGGCTCAAAGTGCCGCCAGCCTTGTAATCGAAAAATGAATAACGCCATCCATAGAGCGGAAGATATAAAAATATGAATGCCAGGACTATGATGGGCAGCAGCATAAGAAAGAGTGAATATTTCTCGGGCATCTCCATCTTGTCTTCCTTTTCGAGCCGCCTCTCAGTCAAAAGTATTATCAGGCTGACCAGTAATATAAGGCCCAAAAGACCAATATACAAGTAGAAAACTGAGGGGAATACCACCTGCGCACGCTTTGCGCCTCTGGAAGCCTGAAGCTGCAGGTAAGACCTGTAAATACCAACAAGACCGCCGGAGGCTATCAGGGATCCCACAATAGGGAACCAGATACCACGCGACTTCATACGGTTGTTGCCAAGTGACATACATCCGCCGATCCCGCAGAGGACCGTACCGACAATGATGACGACAGATGCTGCGCTCAGCAATACGAACGTGGATTTATCCACTGCGCCCTGCCTGAACATGGCATTGAACTTGGTAGTAAGGTCTGAAAACGATAACCCCGTCGTGAACAATGAAATATTTCTGTTTATCAGATTCGAAATACGTGCCGGATTAAGTCCGGGAAAAAACATGCTCAAACATAAGATCAATGAACATATGCGAAGGATACCGTGCAGTATCGTTGACGGTTTTGAAGTATTAAGCTCTTTTGCGATATTGAGTCCTTTCGGTTGTATAGCCGTTTTATTCATAACATGTATTCTCCTTAAACGATAAAGCTGGGATCATGTATCGTAAAGGCGATGATAAAGGGACCGCAGGCGCGGCCCCCCAGGGGACCGCACCTTCCCTTATTGACATCAGACTTTCTTATCTTTCCTTACCTTCAGGAATACTCCAAGTGATGCAACAGCAAAACCTGTTACATATATGAGTTCTCCCGGCAGTCCGCCGGTCTTCGGCAGTTCTCCGGAGGGAGCAGGTTCAGTTGGCGTTGAAGGTTCGGGTGTTGTCGTCTCTTCCTGTACACCGGCATCTTTGCTCAGACCGGTAACTGTGAAGGTGATCGTGATGCCCTTGTCCGGCATGCTGTAGGCAATAGCTTCCGTACCGGTGGAGGTGTATTCGTTGAGGATGTCGATCTGTATGAACTCGCCATCTGTATTGACAGTGTATTTCGTCTGGGCTCTTCCGCCGTCAAAGGACGTTTTTACATCACTGATATCTATATGGCCTTTATCATACAGCACACTGGGTATATCGGTGGATACAAAAAGCATGCGTATGAAGGTATCTGAACCCAGCCCCATGGAGCCAAGATCGACACCCACCGTAAATGTGCCGTTGCCGTTGACCAAAGCATCAGTGAAGGATCCGCCGTAATCAACCTGGTTGTTGTCGTCATCCCATCCGGTCAGATGAGTAAAGTTGTCTGTATGCTTTCCATAATTCGCTTCGTTCCATGGATTACGGAAGATATAGTTTTCTGTCTGGATTCCGAAGTAAGCGTTGTAGTCGGCAGCCAGCGCTTCATCTATATCGATCTCCGGGCCATCGTCCTTCTTGGGCCTTTCACCGCGGACAAAAGCAAATACGATTTCCATGGTCTCCACAGAGGCAAATGCCTCCTTGTCGACGATTATCCAGCCTGCATCCTCCAGACCCTGGTTGGAGCGAGCATTCTCAGGAAGTTCCCCGACCCACTCGTTATAGATGTTCATGCGGGTTTCTTTTCCGTCATCCGAACTGGTATATCCTTTTGTGAATTCTATTTCTTCTCCGTTGACCTTAATGGATTCAATATTTATGAACCATCCGGGATGCGATATCTCAGCATTCTTAATACCGAGTGCGGTAAATGCAACGCCAGAAGCTGCCTTTTCTTCTGTTCCCGTGAAATCAAGAGCTACTTTGTAGATACCCGGGTGTGTAACTGTTGCCTTTGTCGCAGCAACACCAGTATCGACAGGATCACCGAAGTATGTATATTCCCAGGCCGTATCAGCAAACATGATATACGCTTCAGCCGAAGGCTGTGCATAATCAAATGTTACTTCAACGGTCTCAACGGAATCAAACAGCTCCTTGTCGATAATTATCCAACCGGCATCATCGACTTCTCCGTCATAAGATCTGGCATTCCAGGGAAGCTCCCCGACCCACTCATTATAAATGTTCATACGGGTCACTATCCCATCGTCTGAACTTGTGTAGCCTTTTTTGAAGCTTATTGACTTGCCATTGACCTTGATGTCTTTAATGTTTATACAATAGCCAGGGAAGATCCTTTCACCGCTGGTGACTCCGAGTGCGCTAAAAGCAAGACCCTCTGCCTTTTTGTCCTCTGTTTGTGTAAAGTCGAGCCCAACCGTGTATGTACCCGGCCCGGTTATCGTCGCATTTTTTGCAATGATACCGTTTTCGGCATCGCCGCCAAAATACTGGTATGTCCAGGAGTCATCGGCATACATCAGATATGCTGTATCCGAGGGTTCATGCAGTTTGAAAGATATCTCGATGGTCTTGACAGAAGCGAATGCATCTTTTGATACGATAACGGGCGAAGCATCAGAAATATCATTGTCAAAGCTCCTCGCATCGTAAGGGAGCTCTGCCACCCATTCATTGAAAATGTTCATACGGGTGGTGATACCATCATCAGAACTCGTGTATCCTTTTGTAAACTCTACTTCTTCTCCGTTGATCCTGATCGACTTAAGCTCGATCGTTGAGTAGGGATAGATAAGCTCACCGCGATCGATGCCAAGTGCCGTAAAAGCTATGCCTTTTGCCTCACCGGCCTCCGTTCCTGTGAAATCGAGTCCGACCGTATATTCTCCGGGACCGGTGATGTCTGCGTTAGTCGCCGTGATTCCGCTGTCTGGGTCATCATTGCCCCAGTACTGGTTCGTCCAGGATGCATCGGCATACATCAGATACGCAAATGTACCATTGTCATTTGTATCTGCCAGAGAAGGAACTGTCAGGATGCCGGCTGTCAGAACCAATACCAGCAGTAGTGAAATGAGCTTCTTCTTCATTATATTACTCCTTTCATATAATATTTGGTGTAATGTGACGGGCTCCCGCCTGCAGTTCACGAAAAAGCCTGAAACGGCACTTCCATTTCGCAGGAATAACACACGCGGTACGGTTCGGTTTGAATACCTTTCCCGCCCTGAAGGGAAGTTCCGTTTTACTCTCTATCTCAACCGCCAATGCGGTCCCGTCCTGATCAGAAGTCATCACTGCACACTCTGGTCTGTCCGAAGTCCCCACCCGTCGTCCAGTCCGAATATCAGTCGATCTGTTTTACAGAGCCTCCAGATTGGAAAGAGCCTTTGACAAATACTTGCTCTTCATGCTTTTTGCCATGCTGTTCGATCTGCTCGACAAGTTTCATTACTGCCTGCTTGCCAATCATCACTGCGTCCTGGCGGTAAGTGGCCAGTTGCGGCCGCAAATGCAGAGAAAGGTCGATACCGTCGAACCCGACCACACTTATATCATCCGGGATCGAAAGCCCGCGCTTCTCGATCACGCTCATTCCCCCGAGATATGAGTAATCATCCGGATAAATGATGCAAGTCGGAGGATCCGGAAGTGAAAGAAGTTTTTCAGTCGCAGTGGCGCTCTCATCCGGATCGTGGTATTTCCCGCTGATGATGTATTCTTCGGGTGTCCGGATGCCCAGCTCCATACAACCTTTATAGAATCCTGCGATACGCTTCTGAGTGATGAAACCATTTTCCTGACCGTGGATAAATGCGATTTTCCGATGGCCTTTGCCGACAAGATAATGGACTATCTCTACCATGCTCTCCACATTGTCCGTCATGACCGATACACACCCGGAAAAAACATGGTCCAATACAACGATCGGCAAATCACTGGCTGCGAGCTCAACAACATCGGGATCCTCAAATCGTGCCTCCATGATTATGACACCGTCACAATTCCGGTAAGCGGCATGATTGTAGAAACTCATT
Source organism: Hungateiclostridiaceae bacterium UBA3934 (assembly GCA_002385815.1). Classification (GTDB taxonomy): domain Bacteria; phylum Bacillota; class Clostridia; order Acetivibrionales; family DTU013; genus DTU013. Next base: position 329 of record DGEE01000023.1, on the reverse strand, counting down.
TTCGAATTACCGACCCGGTCATTGACAAATGCGATGTCATAGCCAAGATTTGTCGCTGTATTGCGGATACTGTTAAGAACATTTGCAAAATATTCATGGTTTATCTGATCGGCAAACAAAACACCAATAAGATATGACCGTTTGGTCTTAAGAGAACGAGCGGCTGCGTTGGGATGATATCCCAAATCGCGAGCCACCTGCCGGATACGTTCGGCTGTGGCCGGATTGACGTCCGGCTGGCCGTTCATAGCCTTCGATACTGTAGAAATCGACATACCGCATATTTGCGATATTTGCTTCAGCGTTACCACTGTCTCTTATACACATCT
>DGEE01000162.1:11280-11876 GCA_002385815.1 Hungateiclostridiaceae bacterium UBA3934 | reverse complement strand
ATCGGGAACAAGAAGCCTTTCCGCTGTATCGTCTTCATCAGTAAAAACAAGAAGATTTTCCGCTGTACTGTTCTCATCATCAAAAACAAGAAGCATTTCTGCTGTACTGTTTTTGGACTATGGGGTGCGATTCTGTCCTATTTTTACGCTTTCAACAACTTGCTGTACCGTTTTTTGATTTCTGGGCACGAATTTATCCGGCTTTCATGTTTTTATCGATTTTCTGTACCGTTTTTGGACTTCTGGGCGGTCGAAGTAACAAATTTTACTAAATGAGTCGTCATAATATCGTGGCCGTGAAATTATGTAAACAAATGGGTGTAAAAAAGATGATTTAAACCCGAAAACTTGCCCAGAAATCCAAAAACGGTACAAAATTATGCGCTGAATTGGAAATCGGAGTAAAGTTGTCGTGTTCAGCTGAAATTCAGTACCAAAAACCGCAATCATACTTAAAATTTAGAAATCACACCTGGATCTGATCAGTATTCGGTGTAAAATTTCGCGTGAAACCAAAACCATGTGTATTATCCTTGCGCTAAACTGAAAACCCTGTGTGAAATTCTTACGTTAAACTGAAAACCATTGTAAAATTC
>DGEE01000162.1:2268-11106 GCA_002385815.1 Hungateiclostridiaceae bacterium UBA3934 | reverse complement strand
AACCATTGTAAAATTCCGCGTGAAACCAAAACCCTGTACAGGATCCTTACGCTAAACTGAAAACCAGTGCAAAATTCTGCGTTAAACCAAAATCCGGTACAAAATCTACGCTTGTTCAGCGAATTACCCGGGTAAAACACCGGGGAAAAAAGAAAGGGGTATCTCATCTTGTGTAATTGACGATGATTGCCCAATATGTTATTGTGAGTAGGGAAAAAGCTATCAACAGGTATTTTCGTACGACAGCTTACTTTATCTGATACAGGAGTGTAAAGATGAACAAAAAGGGTTTTGACAACGACAAGTACCTTCGTCTGCAGTCGCAGAAAATCCTCGACCGGATAGAATATTTCGGCGGAAAACTGTACCTTGAATTCGGCGGAAAATTATTCGACGATTTCCATGCCTCAAGGGTCCTTCCCGGATTCAAACCTGACAGCAAGGTCAAAATGTTGATGGAGCTCAGGGATCAGGCAGAGATCGTCATTACCATAAGCGCGGATGATATAGAAAAAAGCAAAAGAAGAGGAGACCTGGGAATCACATATGACCTGGATGTACTGCGCCTGATCGATGCGTTCCGCGAGATCGGGCTTTATGTTGGAAGTGTTGTCATTACCCATTACCGTTCGCAGCACAATGCCGACCTGTTCCAGAAGAGACTTATGAGCCTGGGGATAAGAGTTTACAGACACTATCCGATACCGGATTATCCTTCCAATATACCTTTGATCGTCAGCGACGACGGATTTGGAAAAAATGACTATGTGGAGACGAGCAAATCCCTCATCGTCGTCACTGCGCCCGGGCCGGGCAGCGGCAAGATGGCAGTCTGTCTGTCTCAGATATATCACGATAACAAGAGGGGAGTACAGGCCGGATATGCCAAATTCGAAACATTCCCCATATGGAATCTTCCCCTCAAGCATCCTGTAAATATCGCATATGAAGCTGCGACTACGGATCTTAACGATGTGACCATGATAGATCCGTTCCATCTGGAAGCTTATGGTGTGACCGCAGTGAATTACAACAGGGATGTGGAGATATTCCCTGTTTTGAAGGCTATCCTGGAAAAGATAGAAGGGAAATCGCCATATAAGAGCCCGACGGATATGGGAGTCAATATGGCCGGGGTATGTATTACGGATGATGCTGTAGTCTGTGAGGCTTCCGAACAGGAGGTAATACGCAGATATTTCAATACACGGTGTGCCCACCGGCAGGGAATGGCGGACAAGGCAGAGGTATACAGACTTGAACTCCTGATGAAGCAGTTGGGGATCAGCGAGGCTGACCGCCCTGTTGTAAGAGCTGCCAATCAGCGTGCCGAATCCACAGGCGCGCCGGCTGTGGCTATCCAGCTTCATGACGGCAGGATCGTCACAGGGAAGACCACATCGCTGCTGGGTGCATCAGCGGCAATGCTGCTCAATGCCCTGAAAGAGCTTGGAGGGATCCACGACGACATACATCTGATCTCTCCGATAGTCATAGAACCAATACAGGATTTGAAGGTAAATCATATGGGAAATCACAACCCGCGGCTGCATACCGATGAGATACTCATAGCACTGTCCATATGTGCTGCCACAAACCCGACTGCAGCACTGGCTATGGAGCAGCTGCCGAAGCTGAGGGGATGTGAGGCCCACTCATCTGTGATATTGTCGCGTGTCGATGACAATGTGTTCCAGAAGCTTGGTGTCAACATCACATGCGAGCCTCAATATCAGACGAAGAAACTCTATCACAAGTAGACTGTTTGATTTTTAAAAGACCTGTTATCATCAGGTCTTTTATTATTTAGCTTATAACATTTGGCTTTTTGTCATTACCCTGTTCTCATTTATCTTATACTCATTCAGCCTTTTATCATCCGGTTTATTATGATTTGCCAGTTAGCTTATCCACAAGGCGCTTCAGAAAGCCTTTTTTCCCGGCAGGCTTCGCTGCCTGCTGTTTGCGGGCGGCATTGTCCTGACGCTTCTGTTTCGCGCTGTCCGATATGCTCTGAGTTTTACCTGCATCACGGGAAACCCTGTCGGACCTTTTGACAGTATCAGGTCTGCGCCTGTCGCTGCGGTCTTTGTGACGATATGCTCCATCGCCGGATTTGCCCTTATAGGCCCCATCTGTACCTGCGGTACTTCCGCTTTGAATACGGTCCGCATTTCGATGGTGCGGTCTGCCTGGTGCGGTGCGCTTTTTCTGCTTCGCCGCAGCCTGACCCTGGCGGTTGGCAGTATCTTTGGTACTGCTCTTCCGAACGCCTGACGGACCTTTTTCCTCTGGAATGCTTTGATTGGCATGCTCCTGTGGTGCACCTTTCCGGCGGTTTTGGCCGCCTGCTTTTTTCCTGCGGTCAGGTCTGGCCCTGTCGCGCTGGCCGCTTTTTGTACGGGAAGGTCTGTCAGTCTCAGTTCTTCTTGCCGAATTGGCTTTTATCCATTCGTCGATTTCCTGCTTGTGCTCAGTCAGGAATTCGTCTCCGGGCAGCTCGCACTCTTCTATCAGGACACCGATATGCTCCTCTATGGCATACAGGTCCATGATATCGTTTGAAGTTACGATGGATATGGCGCAGCCCTCATGGCCTGCTCTTCCTGTACGGCCTATCCTGTGTACATAGCTGTCTTTTTCGACAGGCACATCATAATTTACCACAAGTGCCAGCTCATCGATGTGTATACCGCGGGCAGCGACGTCAGTGGCAACCAGGATGCGGAATTTGCCCTGCTTGAACTGCTGTATCGTCTTCATTCTCCTGGACTGAGGGATATCGCCATGGAGTGCATAGCATGCATACCCCTTTTTTGTGAGAAAGTTCCGTACCCTGTCCACAGCAATTCGGGTATTGCAGAATATCATACAGCTTTCCGGCCTCTCAGCCAGAAGTATCCTGTGGAGCTGATCCCTTTTTTCACGTTCATCTACCTTGTAGTAAAGCTGGCGTATTGCATCCACAGTTTTTGTCTGCGATTCTATTTCAATGGTCTCGGGTTCCTTCATGTATCTTCTGCAAATTCGCTTTATCTCCGTGGGCATCGTGGCAGAAAACAGCATCGTGACCCTGTTCCGCGGTACAGATCTTATTATCCTTTCCACCTGATCTATAAAGCCCATGTCGAGCATCCTGTCGGCTTCGTCAAGTACCAGGAAGTTTATGTGCTTTGTCTTGAGGGTCCCCTGCCGGATATGGTCATAGACCCTTCCGGGAGTTCCCGTGACTATAGCCGTTCCTTTTTCCAGCTCCTTTACTTCAGCATCCATGCTGTGCTGTCCGTAGACGGCAGTTGTCCTGTGGGGCAGAAACTTAGCCATCTGGCGGATGTCACTGTCCACCTGCACTGCAAGCTCGCGGGTCGGCGTCAGGATGAGCCCCTGGGGGCCTTCGGCCTCAGGATCGATCAACTGCAGCATGGATACTCCGAATACCGCTGTTTTGCCGCTTCCGGTCTTGGACATCACGATAAGATCTTCTTTGTTCAAAACATGGGGAATAGCCCGGCTCTGGACTTCTGTAGGATACTCGAAGCCCATCTCCCTGAGGGCGTTCAATATGGGTGGTATTATTCCAAGATCAGCGAAGGTTGTGTTTGTGTCGAATGTTTTTTCCATTTGCATCTTCTTTCATGTTTAAATTTCCATATGATTTCTCATACATTGTAATACTATTATAACATATCACACTTTTCCGGGCATCGGCCGCGGCTTCAAAGGCTTTGGAGCACAGCGGCCATGCAGTTGCGGCGGTGTGTTGAATCAAAACAGCGTGATCCCGGATCGAACTGGTATTGTCTGTCAGTCCCCTACCCAGAAATAAAGCAATCCTCTCTCTCCATCCGCCAGTTCTATATAGAACCAGTTCAAGAGACAGGTATCATCGAGATAAATGTTCAGTATCTTTATCTCTGTCTCATCAAACATTCTCATTATGTCCGGGTTCCAATCGACATAACCAAAGAACTCAGCCATATCCCCGGGCATTTTGTCAAGAGGCATGAAATATGCCTGACCGCTGACACTATAAGTTTTTCCGACAGACTGTTCTATAACGGGATTCTTTTTCATAATCCATTTGCCGTCCGTCAATTCCTCCCAGGCACTGAAGAATGTCGGTCTGATTTCCTTCGATGTGTAGAACCATGATATATATTTGCCTTGTCCGTCCAGATACGACAATCGACTGATCGAACCCAGATAGCGGGCATCTGTCCCGTCGTAGCGGACAAGCTCCAAAGCATAGTCTGCGCTTGGCCCTGCATCTTCAAAGGCAATTTCGATATAGCTGTCCCTGCTGTCCAGATCGATCAGATATACATTGCCGGTAAAATTTTCGAAAACGTGTTCCAGCTTGCTGCCATCGATCTCCACAGTAGAGGATCCTGTGTAATAGGATGTCAATACAGCGTTTATTTCATCGTCTTTTCCATCCCCATCCAGGTCATATGCTCCGTGGATGGTATAGGATCCTGAATCCTCATCATGGGCAATATCGAAGGCATAATCGATGAAAAAGCGATCCACGGGCTGGAAATCAGCAAAATCCGGCGCTCCGTCGTAATACTCCTCCTTAACGCCTTTGTCATCAGTCGCGGAGCCTTCGTCAGGATCTGCCGCATCGTCTGTCTGTTCCGTTGCTGTCTCTTTCGGTTCTTCAGCTGGAGGCAGTTCATCTTTTTCTTTTGATTCAGTGTCGGAGGACGGCTGCGACTCCCCCCCTTTTTCTGACACAGTATCGGGGGAAGACGGCTGCTCATCCCTTTCTTCTGACTCAGTGCCAGAGGACGGCTGCAACTCATCGGTCTGCGAAGGATCCGGAACACCGCCGTTATCATCAGCCTTTTTCCCTGAACCGCAACCTGAAAGTAATAACACCAGGACCAAACCAATAATAAACGGTAGTAAGCCTTTAGATCCTTTTCTTTTTACGAAACTGTCAAACATATCATTATCCTCCCTGGTACATCGGCGACGTTGTCATTATAAACACCTAAAATGCCGAATGTCATATTTTAGCAGCATTATACTGTTATCAGGCAGTAAAGTCAATAATTTCTAAAAACAATAGTATCATACAGGGAACAGGATCCGTGCTGCATATATCACGCCCGGCAGAGTAAGTGTACAAAGCAGGGTGGACAGCAGTACTGACTGAGAGGCGAAACCGGGATGGTTATCGTATTCCACCGCGATCAGGGCTGTATTGACAGCAGTAGGTACAGCCGACGAGATCATCACCGCCTGCGCGATGATTCCCTCCAATGCCAGCAGGCGGATTATCGCGAAAGCGATCGCCGGTCCGCAGATCAGACGCATGAATGAAGACAGGATGACTCCTTTGCTTACCGAAGTCAATTTCGTACGGGATATCTGCGCGCCCAGTGTAAGCAGTGCCACTGCCACCAGGGCATTTCTCATGTAATCGAGGGCAGGCCACAAAGGCAGTCGTGTCAGGTCGAGGGGCACGAGCTTCAGCAGAAAGGCCAGGGGCACCACATATATGGTGGGCACTCTCAGGATGTTTTTCAAAGACTGGCGCCAGTCCATCTTTGCCCTGCCTGCATTGAAAAAGCCGATAGAATTGGTGGCAATATTCTGTATGACAAGGATCATGATCTGTGAAGTGAGAGCCAGCTCCAGATAAGGCGTTTTGCCGCCGGTGATGAACGGAGCACTGCTGAATACCAGTGTTATCAGCGGCACCCCTATATTGCCGCTGTTATAGAAAATTATCGAATTGATGAAGGCATACCTTTTACCCTGGTCAAATTTCATCATGCCGGAGACGACAAAGGCCAGGGTGAAGCCGACGACCATCATGATCACTGCAAAGGCCAGCACCTTCAGCATATCCATCGGTATGTATGAAGTATAGAGATAGACGAATGTGAATATCGGTACCAGCATATAAAGGTTTATCTTCGTCAGAGTATTCATGTCAGGCGAGAATTTTCGTCCATATAAGATGCCCAGGGCCACCAGCAGGAATATGGGCAGTATGTTGTTGAGAAGGATCGTAAGCACTATTTTCATATATTAGTCCTTTCCATCATTATCTGCTGTCTGTTCGGCCACAGCTTGCCGGCTGTCTGCTGATGCAATCCGTTGACCTGCCTTCATCATTAACATAAACCGGGCTGATACAGCCTGGCTCATGCCCGGGATCATCACATCTGTGCCGGCGGCAGTTATGGCTGCGGCATTAACGGTCTTGCCTGCAGACGACTGACCGGAATGTTCTCATTGTATCGGATGGTTTCAATTATATCATGTTTGGCAGGCATTATGTGGAACTAATATGTTGCATCTTGACAAATCTATATAGTACAATTGAATCAGCTTAACCAGCAGATCAACACGTATTTCGGAAAGGTATGTCATGGAGAAAAGAGATATCCCAATCAAATCGATCGTTGAAGACCAGTTCAGGCTTTCTCATTATGTATCCGGTCTGTGCGAATTTCTCAGGCAGACGGACAAGCCTGTTACCATATCGATCCAGGGTGAATGGGGCAGCGGCAAAACCTCCTTCATGAACATGATCGAGGATGAGCTGTGCCGCGGCACAGGGAAGTACAGCAGCATCTGGATAAATACCTGGGATTTTTTCCTGGAAGGCAACTATGATGTTGTGGTAAACAGGCTCGTTGGAATGATAATCAGCAAGATCGAAGCAAAATTCAGAGATGTCAGATGCAAAAGGACAAAAGAAGAATTGATAAAGGACTTCAAGAACTATTCAAAGAAGTTTTCAAAAGCTGTCCTCAGCATCACCGGACTTGGCTCATCATCGGGAGAGGCACTTATCGATGATTTGTTTGGGGATGACATTTCGCTGAGTATCAGGGATCTAAGAGACAAATTCGAGAAATTCATCACCCAGATCGTTGAAGAATCAGGCGCCACCACCGAGGCATTCATCATATTCGTGGATGACCTGGACAGGATCCAGCCTAAGATGGCGATTACGATACTGGAAGCACTCAAGATATTATTCGATATTAAGCATTGCATATTTGTCATTGCCATCGATTACGAAGTCGTTGCCAGCGGTGTAGAGCAGAAATACGGTGGCGTGAAGGGTACTGACAGGGATATATGCAGGGCATACTTCGACAAGCTCATCCAGGTTCCCTTCGTGTTGCCGACAGCCAGGTACGAAATCGCTGAAATGGTCATGCAGAGGCTGAGGGAAATCCGATTCATGAACACGGAGTATGATTATCGCGTTCACAGGGATGACATTCTGAATATCATCAGGCTCACTACCAATAATAATCCCAGGACCATAAAGCGGCTTCTGAATATGATCCACCTGACGACTATCATGGACAGGGAGCGGATAGACAATACCTCTGCATATTATCAGCTGCTGGAGCTTCTGCTTGTAGCGATGCAGCTAGCTTATCCATCTGTTTACCAGCTTATGCAGAGCAATGAGGATTTCACCTCATGGAAAAAGAATATACTTGTCAATGTCGATGATACGAGCATCAGTGAACACATAAGAGAAGGTCTGGATATAGACTGTGAATGGAAAGAGGTACTGTACCTGATGACAGTCAGTGACCCGCTGCTAAGGTCTAATTACACTAAAATACAGCAACTGCTTGAGATATTCCAGAAGCTGATGCGGAGCTACGAAGGCTCCAGTGAGTATCTGAGCAGCATATTCGGGGTGCTGAGCATGACTGATGTCACTTCAGGCAGCATGCTGCCGTTCCTGTACGACGGACAGGACTATGACAGATCTTCGCAGACACAGTTCAGACAGGGGAACAGACTTATCGAAGCGATAGAGCCGGACAGGTATACATATGTGCTGGATGTGGGATGCGGTAACGGGAAAACGACATTCGAACTCCTCAAAAGGAATCCTGCAATGCGGATCGACGCTTTCGACATTTCTGAGACACAGATCGAAGTGGCGCGTAAAAACTGCGAGGAAAAGGGTCTGTCGGACAGGATCGATTTCTTCGTCATGGACGCCCTGGAGCTGGATGAAAAGAATAAATACGACCTGGTGTTCAGCAATGCCACACTCCATTGGATAACCAACAGCAGAAGGATGTACACTCTTTTATACAATGCCCTCAAGCCCGGTGGGAGGCTGGCAGTCCATCAGGGAGGACACGGTTCGTACGAAGGGCTCCACAGGATAGTACGGAAAGCATACAGGAATCTGGGGTTCGAGAAATATTTCAGGGATTGGACATTCCCCGTGTTTTATCCCACGGAGAGTGAAATCGAAAAGCTGCTTGCTGATATCGGATTCAGGAATATAAGGATCGACAGCGTGAAGACCGATGGAAGCGAGCTTGAACACCTGGTGGAGAATTTTGAAAAGGCCAGCCTGATATTCTACAGGCCTATGCTTAAAAGCGATGAAGAGTATAAGGCGCTTGTCCGGGAGTATTACAGGCTTTGCTCTGCTGAGGAGGTGGACAAGTCAACACACAGACTCTATATATTTGCAGACAAATGATGTGTTACTCTCAATGCCGTGCATTTACCATGCATGGCAAATGCACGGCAGCGGTACCTGGGGGAAGTCTGATCTATGACTCCCCGGGTTTTTGATTTTCGGCTATTTGGATATTTGATTACCTGACTGATTTATTGAGATGATCAGTTGATGATTGAAAGGAAGCAGCATATGATTAAGACCGACATCGATATCAGATTTGCAGGAAATGATCTGACTCAGCAAGAGTGGAACGATATATGGGAAATATTATGTGAATGCAACAATGAGTTCGTGCCGCCTCTGTCGAGCAGGAACAGCTCTTCACAGGCAGACCTGAGGACCGGACCGGGTGCGGCCGGCGCCTG
>DGEE01000162.1:0-2145 GCA_002385815.1 Hungateiclostridiaceae bacterium UBA3934 | reverse complement strand
TTGCAGTGAAGGATAGCAGAGTCGTGGGATTCCTGTCATTCAGGACAGGTTACATATGTGATGCATTATCAGATTTCGGAGCATCCAATTATATTACCACTGTATGTGTAAGGAAAGATTCCAGAAAGCAGGGCATCCTTACCATGATGTATGAACTGATGGAAACCGGTCTGCCTGATGAAGTGGATTGCGACAGGATATCGACGCGTACCTGGTCACAAAATGATCCCCAGATCAATACACTTATGAAAAAAGGATTCAGTATCGTAAAAAGGATCCCGGATGACAGGGGACCGGGAGTCGATACATTATATTTCGGAAAAGTAAAATGAAGCGGCAGGGATTTTGTCCGGCGAACTGCAACAGTTTTGGTTTTACGGCTTTTTTCAGGGGTATTATATTAACATCGGGTCAATCATTCGGGCAGATGATCAGCCTGTTGATATACGTGTGAAACCGGCAATTGAAGTCGGAAGTTTTATGGGGATATGAAGGTGATTTTATGAACAGGGAGCTGGATCTGAGAAAAACCGTATACGAACTGTGCAGGGACGATCCTGAAATCATGGAAATAATGAAGGAACTGGGATTTGATAACATAGCCTCGCCGGGCATGCTCAAAACGGCAGGCCGATTCATGACGATCCCGAAAGGCGCTGCCATGAAAGGGATACCTATGGACAGAATAAAAGAAACTTTTGCAGGCAAAGGCTATGTGATCCTGGAATGAATACGGATAAAGAAAACGCCCCGGAATCGGGGCGTTTTGCATATGCATATCATCCGGCATCGATCATGACGGATCCGATGATCCTGTAATGATTACACCTTGAGATTGGCAGAGGAGTCAGCCTGGGGATCCTTGCCGAATTCATAGTCCTTACCGGGAAGTACGGCATTGAGGAAGATTCCGATTATTGCACCGACTGCCAGACCGGAAAGGCTGATGTTTATACCTGAAATACTGAATACGATTGCCTGGGCTTCTGTCCCATAATTGATACCGATGGAAAGTACAAGTATCAAGGCTGCAATTATGACATTTCTGCCCTTCGAGAAGTCGACTTTGTTTTCAACGACATTTCTCACACCTATGGCTGAGATCATACCGTACAATATAAGCGATACGCCGCCGATGGTTGCTGCGGGCATTGAACTGATCAGTGCAGCTACTTTTGGTGAAAACGACAGCACCATTGCAAACAAGGCGGCAAGCCGCACCACTTTCGGGTCATAGACCTTCGTCAGAGCCAGTACACCTGTGTTTTCACCATATGTGGTGTTGGCAGGCGCCCCGAACAGTGAAGCCAGTGATGTTGCCAGGCCGTCACCCAGAAGCGTTCTGTGGAGACCGGGCTCCCTGATGAAGTTTTTGTTTACCGTTGAGCTTATGGCGGATATGTCACCTATATGCTCAACTATGGTTGCAATTGATATAGGTACTATAGTAACGATCGAAGTAATGATAAGTGAAGTATCCGGGGCTTTGAAAATGGAGAATACGGTATCTTCCATTTTGAAGGGCAGCCCTATCCATGCTGCTTCTCTTACCGGAGTGAAGTCAACATTGCCTGTGATGGCTGCAACTACATAGGATGCCACAACACCGAGAAGTATGGGGACTATTTTGATCATGCCCCTGCCCCAGATATTGCACACGATGACGACCACGATGGCTACCAGAGCTATCAGCCAGTTGGCATTGCAGTTGCCGATGGCCGAAGATGACAGGGTAAGACCTATTGAAATGATTATCGGGCCTGTTACTATCGGCGGGAAAAACCGCATTACTTTCTTAGCGTCAAACAGCTTGAAAAGGAGAGCCAATACCAGATATACCAAACCTGCAGCTGCCACACCGAGGCATGCATAGGGCAGCAGTTCTTTCTCACCATTGGGAGCTATGGTCCAGTAACCTGCCAGGAATGCAAAGGAAGATCCCAGGAAAGCAGGCACCCTGCCTTTTGCAAGCAAATGAAACAGTAATGTGCCCAGACCTGCAAACAGAAGTGTCGCTGAAACACTCAGACCTGTAAGTGCAGGTACCAGAACGGTTGCTCCGAACATTGCGAACATATGCTGCAGACCCAGTATGAGCATCCTGCCATTGCCAAGTTCGCTCGCATCGTAGATGCCAGTGTTGCC
>DGEE01000080.1 GCA_002385815.1 Hungateiclostridiaceae bacterium UBA3934 | reverse complement strand
CAACCTCCTGGCAAATATTTCATTGTGTTGACGCAGAAAATGATCCCAATGAGCAAGAACGAATAAAAATGTTTTTATTTCAGTACATCTTTATAGTAATATAGTATTGAATGGTTTTCAATGAAGATACCGGCTTTGAGCAATATTTACATACTAACAGGCAATAATCGCAAGGAATAATGACACATATTGTTTTATAATGGTAATAAGCAGTTATATGCGCTTTTGACACATCATCCGAATGCAGCGGTCCTATCGCTGGTTCAGCATTGTCATCACATCGGTTATCTGATCGGGAAGGTCGTTATGGATAAATCAGAAGGATTGAGGGGGAGGAGCATGGATCTGTTCAGTCTGAAGGGAAAAAAAGCTGTTTTGCTGGGCGGCGGCGGAATACTGGGTGCTGCCATGGTCAAGGGACTTGTCGATGCGGGTGCCGATGTGGCAGTCTGTGACCTTGATCCGGAAAGAGCGCAGGCTGTCGCTGATTCTGTCATTTCAGGAGCTGCAGGCGAAAAAGCCTGCAAGGATACTGCGGATGGAGATCCAGCAGCAAAAAAGCCTGTAGCTAAAGCGTACAGGGTCGATGCCATGGATATTGACAGCATCAAAGCGGCAGCAGCGGCTATATTTGAGGACTTCGGAGGAGTCGACATACTTGTCAATGCAGTGGGCGGGAACATGAAAGGAGCCACCACATCGGAGGAAGTATCCTTTTTCGATCTGGATGCCGGGATGCTCGACAAAGTTGTAAAGCTGAACTTTATGGCCGGCGCGGTCCTGCCGTCCCAGGTGTTTGGCAGCGAGATGGTGAAAAACGAAAACGGTGGTGTGATTATCAACATTTCCTCGATGAATGCATTCAGACCATTGACCCGTATACCCGGCTATTCGGCTGCAAAGGCGGCAGTCAGCAATTTTACACAGTGGCTGGCCACCGATCTGGCCAGGAAGTATGGAGACAGGATAAGAGTGAATGCCATCGCTCCGGGCTTCTTTCTCACCGAGCAGAACAGGTTTTTGCTGACGGACCCTGAGACAGGGGAATTCACTCAGAGGGGCAGGACCATTGTGGAGCATACGCCGATGGGCAGGCTGGGGCGGCCGGAGGACCTGATTGGGACACTCATATGGCTCTGCTCAGATGCATCCGGATTCGTCACCGGCATAGTGGTGCCTGTAGACGGCGGATTTTCAGCATTTTCAGGAGTATGATCTGTCCGATGATACCGGATGGAGATTATATTGAAGCACAGAAAGATCAGGCAATCAGGATAAAAGGAGTGATCGATCCATGGGAAAGCAGGATATTGGTGTAATAGGTCTGGCGGTAATGGGCAAGAACCTTGCACTGAATATAGAGAGCAAGGGTTACTCGGTTTCAGTATACAACCGGTCCAGGGAAAAGACCGACGAGATGATGGAGGAGGTCAAGGGTAAAAAGATCCACGGGACTTACAGTCTTGAGGAGTTTGTGGATTCGCTCAGTTCTCCGAGGAAGATCATCATAATGGTCAAAGCGGGAAAGCCTGTGGATGATACGATAGAACAACTGAAGAAGTATATATCGAAGGGCGACATAATAATAGATGCCGGCAACTCCTTCTACGGTGACACTATCAGAAGGAGCAGGGAGCTTGAGGCACAGGGCTACAGATTCATCGGGACCGGTGTTTCAGGCGGTGAGGAAGGAGCGCTGAAGGGTCCTGCCATCATGCCCGGCGGGGAAAGGGAAACTTATGATCTGGTTGCCCCCATACTCACAGCCATATCTGCAAAAGTGGACGGAGAGCCGTGCTGCACATATATAGGGACGGACGGTGCCGGGCACTATGTGAAAATGGTCCATAACGGGATCGAATACGGTGATATGCAGCTGATATGTGAGGCATATTTTCTTTTGAAAAACATACTTGGGATGGATGCCCGGGAGCTGCATGAGGTATTCGCAGAATGGAACAGGGGCGAGCTTGACAGCTATCTCATCGAAATAACCAGCGACATTTTCACGAAGACTGATCCGGAGACAGGGAGGCCTATGGTGGATGTCATATTGGACAAGGCAGGCCAGAAGGGCACCGGAAAATGGACCAGCAAGAGCGCCCTTGACCTCGGGATTGCTACCCCGGTCATAACGGAGGCGGTTTTTGCACGCTGTCTTTCTGCAATAAAGGATGAGAGGACAGCGGCAAGTAAAGTGTTTACAGGGCCATCCGCAGTCCGCTTCGACGGTGACAGAGAAGGCTTCATTGAATCAGTCAGACGCGCACTGTATGCGAGCAAGATATGCTCATATGCTCAGGGCTTCGCCCTGATGAAAGCTGCAGCGCAGGAATATGGCTGGGATCTTGATTTCGGCAGGATCGCGATGATATTCAGAGGCGGCTGCATCATAAGAGCACAGTTTCTGCACAGGATCAGGGAAGCATACGACAAGGAACCGGATCTTGCGAATCTTATGCTTGCACCGTATTTTAAGGATATCATCGAAAGATACCAGGAGGATCTGCGCAAGGTAGTGTCCACTGCCGTTCTTTCGGGCATCCCGGTCCAGGCGATGTCCAGCGCGATCGCATATTTCGACAGCTACAGGAGTGAGAACCTTCCGGCCAATCTGCTGCAGGCGCAGAGGGACTATTTCGGTGCCCACATGTTTGAACGGACAGACAAGCCGCGGGGAGAGTTCTTCCACTTCAACTGGACAGAACACGGCGGCAGGACTTCGGCTTCTGCATACACAGTGTGACAGAGACATCGCTGCCGGGGAGCTGCGGCAGCAGTCCGGCAATATCAACGGCTTCAGGGAGAGGGACGAAACAGTGTTTCCCAAACAGCCTGCTACTTCACTGGAGGAGGTGCTGTCAATGGAAAGCATTAGCAAAAAGGCGATAATAATGGATGATATCATTGTCAGGGAAGAGGCCTGTGACGACAGTCAGGGCAAGGACAGCTCCGCCTGTAAAGGCATCACCGGAAAGCGGCTGAGGGAAGTCCTGGAGCTGAGCATCGAACAGTGCATGAAAAGCATCGGCCGACTGAAAAAGGTGCTGCTTATCCCACCTGATTTCACCAGGATGCATTCAGGTGCCGGCCAGATCACCGCCATCTATTATGAGATGCTGAAGGACAACTGCCATATCGATATAATGCCGGCTCTCGGGACGCATGAGCCTATGACGCCGGCCGAGATCGATGAGTTTTTTGGCGGTGACATACCTCACGAAGCATTCATTGTCCACAACTGGAGGGGTGATGTGGTAAAGATCGGCCAGGTTCCCGGAAGCTATGTGGAGCGGATATCTGAAGGGCTGATATTGGATCCGGTGGATGTGGAGGTGAACAGGCGCATCGTAGACGGATCATACGACCTGATTATTTCCATAGGGCAGGTAGTTCCCCATGAAGTGGTGGGGATGGCCAATTACAGCAAAAACATATTTGTAGGATGTGGCGGCAGCAGCATGATAAATCAGTCCCATATGCTCGGAGCCTTCTATGGGCTCGAGAGGATCATGGGGCGTGACCATTCCCCTGTCCGGAAGGTGTTTGACTATGCACAGGAGCATTTTCTCGGCGGCGTGCCCCTGATGTATGTACTCACCGTAACGACACAGACAGATGACGGAATAGCCATCCACGGCCTGTTTGCGGGCAACAGTCGCCGGATTTTTGAAGAGGCTGTAGCCCTCAGTCAGCAGAAAAATATCATTTTTGTGGACAAGCCGTTGAAAAAAGTGGTCGTCTATCTCGACGAAAAGGAGTTCAAGAGCACCTGGCTGGGCAACAAGGCCGTTTACAGGACCAGGATGGCCATAGAGGACGGCGGCGAGCTGATAGTCATCGCGCCGGGTGTCAGGAAGTTTGGTGAAGATGATGAAAACGACCGTCTGATAAGAAAATACGGGTATGTGGGCAGGGAGAATGTGCTCAGGCTGTGTCAGGAGCATGAGGACCTCAGAGAGAATCTTTCCGTCGCGGCGCATCTTATCCATGGCTCATCCGACGGACGTTTCAGGATCACATATGCACCGGGGAGGATGACCAGGCAGGAGATAGAAGGTGCAGGCTTTGCATATGCAGACATAGGTGAAGTGACAAAAAGGTATGATCCCGAAATGCTCAGTGACGGCTTCAACACAATGCCCGGCGGAGAGGAAATCTATTATATCAGCAATCCGGCACTTGGTCTCTGGGCATGCAGGGAGAGATTCATACATGAGTGAAGAGTGTCATGCCTGAAACGCCTGGGCAATACTGCAGCCGGTCCGTCAGCAGCCGGGCGGCGGTATCCTGCGTCAGCCAGGCGCAGCATGGACATTTGATCCAAAGGAGATATGGATATGAAGAAAAAATTTATGGATGAGAATTTCCTGCTGCAAAATGAGACAGCAGTTATCCTCTATCACGAACATGCGGCGGAAATGCCCATCATCGACTATCACTGCCATCTGGACCCCAAAGAGATAGCAGAAGACAAGAAGTTCAAAAACATTACGGAGATATGGCTTGGCGGAGATCACTACAAGTGGCGCGCTATGAGGATAAACGGCGTTGAAGAGAAGTATATCACCGGAGAGGCAGATGACAGAGAGAAATTCATGAAATGGGCAGAGACGATGCCTTATTGCATTGGCAATCCTCTGTACCACTGGACCCATCTGGAGCTGCGGAGATACTTCGGCATAGATGAACTGCTTTCGCCCCAAAACGCCGAGAGTATATGGAACAGATGCAATGAAATGCTGGTGGATGACTCATTCTCAGCCAGAGAGCTCATAAAGCGCTCGAATGTGAAAGCTCTGTGTACAACCGATGACCCGGCCGATACGCTGGAATACCATGATCAGTTAGCCAGCGATAAGGAATTTGGCGTAAAAGTGCTGCCGACTTTCAGGCCTGACATGGCGCTCAATATAGACAGGCCTGGTTTCGTGCAATGGGTGGCAAGGCTTGAAAAAGCTGTCGGAAGGAAAATAAAAGGCTATCCGGAGCTCAGGGATGCTCTTTCAGAAAGGCTGGATCATTTCAACAGCAGAGGCTGCAGGTTGTCAGACCACTCCCTTGAGCCTGCAGTATATGCCGAATGCAGTGAGGAAGAAGCGTCGCGGATTTTTGAAAAGGCGGTGACGGGCGGCAGACTGACGGCTGAGGAAGTGAGCAAATTCAAAACAAACCTGTTCACTTTTCTAGGTGCCCGATACAGCGAACTTGGCTGGGTGATGCAGCTTCATATCGGATGCATGAGAAACAACAATTCACGGCAATTCAGGCTGCTGGGGCCGGATACGGGTTTCGACGCCATTGATGATGCGGTCATTGCACGTCCGCTGTCGAGGCTGCTGGATAGTATAGATGCTGCGGCAGGGATCCCCAAAACGATCCTGTATTGCCTCGATCCCGGCGGCAACGAAGTCCTGAGCACCATCGCCGGCTGTTTTCAGGGAGGAGGCATCCCCGGCAGGATACAATTCGGGTCTGCCTGGTGGTTCAATGATCAGCTGGACGGCATGAAGAGGCAGATGACGGCGCTTGCATCCACAGGACTGCTGAGCAGGTTCGTTGGGATGCTGACCGATTCGAGGAGCTTTTTGTCATATACCAGACATGAGTACTTCAGGCGCATCCTGTGCAGTATCATAGGTGAATGGGTGGAAAACGGTGAAGCGCCGGACGATATCGGACTGCTCGGCAAAATGGTCCGGGACATCAGCTATAACAATGCCAGGGATTACTTCGGATTTGACATATGACACCTGGATAGTCAGCCTGCACCCGGAACGATGTATAATACAGCAGCAGATTTTTCCCTGCGCCCTCTCATCCCGCCTGTGCTTTTTGACATGCATGTCAGCGGGATATTTTTGTTGCTATTTGTGATAAAATTAGGATAGAATAAAGCGGGGTCATGCCGGGCCTGTTTTTCGGTCCCGTCAGGAAGGCCCCGGATTTCCGGCAATAAGACTGAAGCTTGCCGGCAGAATACATACATAGATGACAGGAGAAATTGTGATGCAAAAAGAGAGATACGGCTTTGAGGATCTGCTCATGATTATGGAAAGACTCAGGGCGGAAAACGGATGCCCCTGGGATAAGGAACAGACTCACGAAAGTCTGCGCATATACATGATCGAAGAGACATATGAGGTGCTGGAAGCGCTGGAATCGGGAGACAAGAGCAGATTCTGCAATGAACTTGGCGATCTGCTGCTGCAGATAGTATTCCACGCACAGATAGCAAAGGAAAACGGCGATTTCGACATAGGGGATGTGACCACGGAAGTCTGCAGGAAGCTGATATCAAGGCACCCTCATATTTTCGGGAATGTACAGGCAGATACTGCGGAAAAAGTTGTGGAGAACTGGGAAGATATCAAAAAGAAAGAAAAGAAGATAAAAAGCCAGACAGGTGTGCTTAAGGATGTCCCCAAAATCCTGCCTGCACTCATGAGGAGCTACAAGGTGCAGCAAAAGGCGGCGCAGGTCGGATTCGACTGGGACGACATAGAAGATGTGTTCCGGAAAGTGGAAGAAGAAATCATAGAATTGCGGGATGTATATAAAAGTAATAATGTGGAAAGAATTACTGATGAACTGGGAGATGCATTTTTTGCTCTCGTCAACCTTG
Source organism: Hungateiclostridiaceae bacterium UBA3934 (assembly GCA_002385815.1). GTDB lineage: Bacteria > Bacillota > Clostridia > Acetivibrionales > DTU013 > DTU013. The sequence continues at coordinate 1,797 of DGEE01000080.1, read as the reverse complement.
CCAGATTTCTCAATGTGCAGCCTGAATTGGCTCTTAACGGAACCATCGGCAAATTCATAAGAAGGTTCGAGTACATCGAAAAGCAGAGCGAGAAGGCAGGCAAGAGGCTGGAAGACATGAGCCTTGCGGAAATGGACGAACTCTGGAACGAAGCAAAAGTCCAGCTCCCGGATGAGATGTGAAAAGATTGGGAGGTAAACGGATGAACAAATCTGAATTGATCAGCAGCATATCGGAAAAGAGTGATATAACGAAGGCTGAGGCTGAAAAAGCCTTGAATGCATTCATCGAAAGCATCGAGGAAGCGCTGGCCAATGGCGATAAGGTGCAGCTTATCGGTTTCGGGACATTTGAGGTCAGGGAAAGGCCTGCACGAAAAGGCAGAAACCCTCAGACAAATGAGGAAATAATGATAGAAGCATCAAAGGCGCCGGTGTTCAAGGCAGGCAAAGCGCTGAAGGAAATTGTCAACAGATAGATCAAATATGGGGGATGTGTTTTATGAGGATCGATAAATATCTGAAGGTCTCAAGGCTCATCAAAAGGCGCACACTCGCCAATGAAGCCTGTGAGGGCGGGCGTGTGACCATAAACGGCCGGACGGCCAAGCCCGGGACCGAAGTGAAGCCGGGTGACATCATAGAAATAAGGTTTGGAAACAATCTGACAAAGGTGAAGGTGTTGTCGACGGCGGAGCATGTTACAAAAGAAGAGTCACGGGAAATGTATACGATATTGTGATGCGGCTCCCGGACCATCTGAACAGTTGAATATCGGTAATGGATGCCGGTCCCGATCCAGTTGCGCAATACCGGTTGGGATACCGGTGTGCAAGGCCAGATCGGCGCATCAAGTGGCCGGAACACTGTAAGATCCCTGAAGGGCAGTATCATCAGCCCTGATGGGATTTTTTCATTTGCCGTCACCGGCATATATGTATAGTACATGCATATATATTAATGTGATACTGACCGCGGCATTCAGCCTGTGGTCACATTAAGCAAATCCGTACTGGAGTGGATCAGAATGATCGAAGAAAAAAGGGCGCCGAGGCCGAGAGCCCAGAACATCATTCTTGAAAACAGGGAAAAGCTAAGCGTTTCAGGTGTGCTTGATGTGGAAAGTTTCAACGATGAGTGCGTAGTAGCAGATACTGAACTAGGCATACTGGTGATCAAAGGAATGGACCTGCGCATAAACAAGCTGGATATCGACAGTTCGGAATTGGGTATCGAGGGCGATATCATCAGCCTGGGATACTCAGACCGGGAGGGGACGAGGAACAGGGGCGGAGGCTTCCTGGCCCGGATATTCAGATGATTCTTTCCATCAGCGAACAAGTCATCGTTTTCCTGTGGACAACGGTATGCGGGATGATCATAGCGTTTGTCTACGATATATTCAGGATTTTCAGAAAGGCTGTCAAAACAGGCAGTCTCGTCACTTTTGTGCAGGACTTATTGTTCTGGCTCATAGCTTGCATCATCATGTTCCTGAGCATATTTCAGAGTAATGATGGTGAGCTCAGAGGTTTCCTGTTTCTCGGGGCTTTCCTGGGAGCTGTTCTGTATGCTTTGCTTCTCAGCAGGGCTGTTATGGGATCATCTCTTTTTATCATCAATATAATGGTTAAAGTGGTGAAATTTCTTGCATTTGTCCTTCTCTACCCTTTCAGGTTTTTGCTGAGGCTGATGGCGAAACCTCTGAGTGCGGCAGCAAAAGCAGCGGCGAGATCACTGCGGAAGGTCAGGATCAGGAAGAAAATAAAGTCAGGCAGAAGAAGTATATTCAAAAAAA
>DGEE01000058.1:13017-24858 GCA_002385815.1 Hungateiclostridiaceae bacterium UBA3934 | reverse complement strand
CGATGCGGAGTCAATACCGGAATACCGTCAGAGGCTTGAATATGAACTGCAGGTCATCAGGCAGATGGGATATGTGGATTACTTCCTCATCGTCTGGGATTTTATCAGGTATGCAAGGGAAAACGGCATACGTGTCGGACCTGGCAGAGGCTCGGCCGCAGGCAGTCTTGTGGCATACACACTTGGTATAACCAGCATAGATCCCATCAGATACAATCTGCTTTTTGAACGGTTCCTCAATCCTGAAAGAGTGACGATGCCCGATATCGACATCGATTTCTGCTATGAGCGCCGGTCTGAAGTCATCGATTATGTCATAAACAAATACGGTGAGGACAAGGTGGCACAGATCATTACATTCGGAACCATGGCAGCCAGGGCTGTTATACGGGATGTGGGAAGAGCTCTGGACATCCCTTATGCCGAGGTCGATCAGACGGCGAAGATGATACCGTACCAGTTGGGCATGACTATTGACAAGGCGCTGGAATTGAATCCGGATCTTAGATTGAAATACGAAGATGACGAAAAGACAGCTGAACTCATAAACACAGCAAAGCTGCTGGAAGGTATGCCGCGGCATGCCAGCACCCATGCAGCAGGTGTCGTTATTTCAAAGGAGCCAATCACAGAGTATGTGCCGCTGCAGAAGAACGATGAGAGCATTACGACCCAGTTCCCGATGGGGCATCTGGAAGAACTGGGACTGCTGAAAATGGATTTTCTCGGCCTCAGGACCCTGACGGTCATAAGGGATGCAGTGGATCTGATATATAAGAACCATGGCATAAAGGTGGATACGGACAACCTGGACATGAACGATCCCAATGTTTACAAGCTCATTGGAGAAGGCAGGACAGCGGGCATATTCCAGCTTGAAAGTGCAGGTATGACCCAGTTCATGAAGGAGCTTCAGCCGACCTCACTTGAAGATGTGATAGCCGGTATTTCATTGTACAGACCCGGTCCGATGGATTCGATACCCAAATATCTCAGAAACAAGAACAATCCTGATCAGATCACATACGAGCATCCGCTGCTGGAAGACATACTGGATGTGACATATGGCTGTATTGTATATCAGGAACAGGTGATGCAGATAGTCCGCGACCTGGCCGGATACTCCTATGGCAGGTCAGACCTGGTGCGCAGGGCCATGTCCAAGAAAAAGCATGATGTCATGCTGAAGGAGCGAGAGAACTTTATCTACGGCATTGTGGACGATGATGGCAATGTACTGGTGGAAGGCGCGGTCAGGAATGGTGTAGATGAAAAAACAGCAGATCGTATATTCGATCAGATGGTTGATTTCGCCAGCTACGCCTTCAACAAATCTCATGCTGCTGCATATGCTGTCGTGGCATATCAGACAGCCTGGCTGAAGTACTATTATCCTGTGGAATTCATGGCTGCAACGCTCAACAGTTACATGGGCAACAGCAGCAAGATATCCTACTATGTCCATGAATGCAAGCAGGAGGGCATCGATGTGTTGCCGCCGGATGTAAATGAAAGCGATGTAAAATTCACGGTAGTCAACGGCAAAATAAGATTTGGCATGGCGGCAGTCAAGAATGTCGGAGAAAATGCTGTGAGGGAGCTGATCGACGAGAGGAGCAAAGGAGGACCCTTCAAAAGCTTTTATGATTTTTGCGAGCGCATCGGCGAGAGAGACTTCAATAAAAGGTGCGTCGAAAGCCTTATAAAATGTGGAGCGTTTGACTCCTTCGGAGTGTACAGATCCAGTATGATGGCTGTATATGAAAAGTTGATCGACAGTGCGCAGCAAAACAAAAGAAACCGAGTGGAGGGACAGCTTTCGCTGTTTGAAATGCCCGGGCAGATGCAGGCGGTGAAACCAGAGGAAAACTATCCTGACCTTAAAGAGTTTTCCAGAAAAATGCTGCTTTCCATGGAGAAGGAGATGCTGGGGCTTTACATCTCGGGGCATCCTCTTGATGAATTCAAAGATGAACTGATGGAGCAGATAACCATCGACAGCACAGACATCAGCTCATTTGGCACAGAAGGCGAAAACGGCAGTTCCGGTGCAGTTGGCCTCATCGACGGGATGCTGGTCACAGTAGGCGGCATCATAACCGAAGTAAAGACGAAAACAACCAGGAGCAACAATCTGATGGCTTTCATAACACTGGAGGATCTTTATGGCAGCATGGAGATAATCGTGTTCCCGACCGTACTGAAAAAATACAGGTCTTTGCTGAGTGGTGAGAATGCAGTTATTATTGAAGGCCATATCAGTATAAAGGAAGAGGAGTTGCCCAAAATTATATGCGAAAATGTCAGGATGCTCAAGAAAAAAGACGCGCCGGATATGGGCGGTAATAACGGCGGAAATGGAGCACCATCTGAAGCAGAGTGGTATAAAATACTTTATATAAAGAGTGACATACCGCAAGACAGCGATGTGATGAAATCGACGATTTCGTTGTTGAAATATTTCAATGGCAAAATACCGGTGGTTTTTTGCCACACTGACAGCACAGGAAATATTACCAGATCGAATCTCAGGGAATATCATGTTGAATGGTGTGAGACACTGGAAAGAGAGCTTATGGAGAGATTCGGAGAGGATAATGTAAAACTGGTCCGGAAGCTGGCACAAAAACGGTAATAATGCGCCAAAGTGCTTTAATATAGGCTTTTGCCGCTTGTGTCATCAAAATATTGTGTTGATTTTTCAGGTGAAATAATATATAGTTATCTCGAGGTGGTTTTTTTGGAATGGGAATTGGACAGGCTGCTGGGAGAATATATAGTAGTCAGGGCAGAGGAAGACGGAGTCAACGTCATAGGGCTTACCAGAGGCAGAGACACCAAATTCCATCATACAGAAAAACTTGATAAGGGAGAAGTTCTGTTAGCGCAGTTCACAGAGAATACTTCCGCTATAAAGGTGAGAGGGAAATCCAGAATTCTATGCCGCCACGGTGAGATCATTTCCGGTGAATAAAGGGGCGTGTTTTTATGTGGACAGTAGTATACATGGCTCAGAGTAAAGAAATAGCGACAGCACTGCAGGAACTGCTCACTAATGAAGGGATTCTCGTTAAACTAAGGCCGATAAGTAAAAACCATGAGAATAACGACAATTATTTTGAGGTGCTTGTTCCGGAATCCGAGATTGAGGAAGCGCACAGTGTCATTATTGAAAAGGGTTATTGAAGTGTTTTATTATGGATAGCTCAAGTTTGATCCCGTGTATACCATGACACGGGCTTAATTTTTTAATTAGAGATGATTAAGTACAGACAAGGACAGTGATGGATCGTGTTCGTATCAGAAACCCCGTTGACAGTAAGATATGCAGAGACAGACCAGATGGGTGTGGTGCATCATTCAAACTACCCGATATGGTTCGAAGCGGGGAGGACAGATTTCATTAAAAAAATGGGCATGCCATACTCCCTTATAGAGCAGAAAGGCGCGATGCTGCCGCTGCTTGAGATGAGATGCCGGTTCAGGGGATTTGCCAGATATGAGGACAACATCATAGTTAGGACTTGTATCAGGGAATACACCGGCACCAGGCTGAGCTTCAGCTACACTATCGTCAGAGCCGGAGAAGACAGGGTGCTTGCTGAAGGTGAGACAATGCACTGCTGGACCAGAAGGGATCTGAGACCTGTAAACATAAAAAAACACATGCCTGAAATCTATGATCTGTTAGAAAAAGCTGCAAAAGACAACTGAGCTTCAAAAGCCGTATAATTGTACAACACCGGTTTTATATGGTAAACTATTTTGTATAAACGACATGGGCGGTGAGTTATGAATATACCGAATATACTGACAATACTGCGGTTTTTGCTTATACCTGTATTTGCTTATTTTCTCAGCTCCCGCAACTACCTTGTTGCAGTGCTGCTGTTCCTTGCAGGAGGCCTGACTGACGTTCTGGATGGCTATGTCGCCAGAAAATATAACCTGATAACTTCATGGGGGAAAATAGCAGATCCGCTGGCTGACAAACTGATGCAAATAACAGCGGTCGTGATACTTTCGCTGGTATTGAAGATAATCCCGATAGAGCTTGTGTTGGTGATCCTTGCAAAAGAAGCGCTTATGGGTCTGGGAGCGCTTGTGCTGTACAGGCAGAAAAAGTATGTGGTTTCCGCCAACTGGTATGGAAAAATGACCACAGTGATTTTTTATCTTGCCATAATAATGCTGATTTTTGATGAGCCTTTCGGAAGATGGAGACTTCTGGGCATTGCTGTGAACCAGTTTGTATTCCTGATTGCGGTGGCGGCGGCGTTATTCGCTTTTTTCATGTATTTCAGGTCTTATCTGAGAATCAAACAAGAGAAACATTAAAGGGATCCTATGTTCGGATATATAGTTCCGGAAAAGCCGGAAATGAAAATAAAAGAGTACGAGCTGTTCAGGGCTTATTACTGTGGCGTATGCAGATCGATAGGGAAGCACCACGGCCAGCTAAGACGGCTGACATTGAGTTATGATACCGCGTTTCTGGCGGTTTTGCTGTCAGCAGCAGCCGGTGAAAGGCTGAGTGTCAGAAAAAAGCGGTGTGTCTTGCATCCTCTTGAAAAGAGGCATGTTATCGTCGACAGTCCTGTTGTCGATTATGCCTCAGACATAAATATCATACTGGCGTATTATAATCTGGAAGACAAAAAACGGGATGAAGAGTCATTAGTTTCGGCTTCTGCACTGTTCGCGCTGAAAGGAGCTTTTAAACGGCTCAGGAAGAAGTATCCTGATAAATGCGACATAATGGAAAAGCGATTGGATGAGCTTGTTCAGCTGGAAAAGCAAAAATGTGCTTCGATGGACATGGCTGCAGAGCCGTTTGCAAAGCTGATGGAGGAAATCACTGCCTATGAGCCTCTGTGTGCTGATGAAGATACAGAGAAGATACTAAGATGGATCGGTTACAACTTAGGCAAGTGGATATACCTGATGGATGCATTTGACGACCTTGAAAAAGACATCGGGAACGGTAGCTATAATCCTTTGATTTATCATTACGGCTACAAGGATCAGGATGTGGAGACCTTCAGGCAGCAGATACGGGAGAAAGCCGGCTTCACTCTGTTCTATACGCTCAATGAGATATCAAGGGCTTATGAGTTGCTGGAGGTCAAAATAAATAAGGGTATACTTGAGAATATAATATATATCGGAATGCTCAGAAAAACAGAAAACATTCTGGGAATAAGGAGATGCGGCGAAATTGAAGAATCCGTATGAAGTCCTCGGGATAAGAGAAGGTGCCAGCGAGGATGAAATAAAAAAAGCATACAGGGAACTGGTCAAAAAATATCATCCTGATCAGTATCGGGACAATCCCTTATCAAAATTGGCTGAAGATAAACTCAGAGAGGTCAATGAAGCATATGATCATCTTATGAAAAACTTCTCTTCCGGCGCCGGCGGTTCGTACAGCAGAGGAGGCCCGCACGGTCACGGCAGTGCTGGTGGATGGAGCAGCAGCGGAAGTGATTTTTTCAACCAGGTGAAATCCCACATAAACAGCGGGAATATCAGAGTAGCCGAGGATATGCTGGACAGTACGCGCAACCGCCCTGCCGACTGGTATTATCTCAAGGGCCTTATATTCATGCGCAAGGGATGGTATGATGAAGCATACAACCATATCCAGAGAGCTGTGAATATGGACCCATCCAACTATGAATACAGAAGTGCACTGAACAGGATGAATGCCTCATATAATGCATATAGGACAAATCCGTTCAACAGCGTTCATTACAGGAGAGAGCCGGATCTGTGTACGATCTGTCAGTGCCTCTGGTGTTCTGATTGCTGCTGCGAATGCATGGGCGGCGATCTGATCGGCTGCTGCTGATGGTTGGGAGGAAGGACGGATGAGGAAGCCGCTTAACGCTAAAGGCATTGCGCTGAACGGAGTCCTGGGAGCACTTGCCGTGATATGCCTGCTCCTGGCGAATATATTGCCTACCAATAAAATATCCCTGTATGCACTGAGCTCCTTTTTTATTTCTGTCATAATAATCGAAAACAGCATCAGGGCGGGCTGGATATTCTACGCAGCCACTACCCTGCTCGGTTTCATGATCGTGCCGGACAAGATAAGTATAGTGCCGTATGCACTCTTCTTTGGAGGTTATGGTATAATCAAATACTACATTGAAAAGCTGGACCGCATTATATTGGAATATATCCTGAAGTTCCTGTTTTTCAATGCCTGTGCCTGTATCGTTCTTTTAGCAGCCGGCAGCTTGTTCAAAGCTGAGCCCATTGTTGCATTTTCATGGTGGCTGTTGATAATCGCAGGCGAGATAGTTTTTTTTATTTATGATTTTGTGTACACTTTGTTCATCAACTACTACAGGGATAAGCTCAGAACCAAACTGAGAAGATGAGGGAGAATTTCGAAAAATAATGGAATTGGCAGCTATGGAAGAGAGAACGCTTCGGATCCTGGAATTCGATAAAATAAAAGACAAACTGGTATCTCTGTGCAGCTCCGGATTGGGGAAAGAGCTTGCATCTGAGCTCCTGCCCCGGAAAGAGGCTGAAGAAGTGGAAAGGATGCTCAGTGAAACCACTGATGCAGTGGATTTCATTTTAAGGAGAGGCAGTCCTCCACTTGGCGGCATCCATGATATCAGGGACACCCTCAGGAGGGTCAGGACAGGGATTGCCCTGAATCCTGGCGAACTCCTTCTGGTAGCAGATACACTGCGGGCTGCCCGCAACCTGAAGAATTATGCCGCTGAAGCTGATCCGCGGGCAGAAGAGAGCGATAATCACATCAGGATACTCATTGCATCCCTCGCAACAAATAAACGTATAGAGAACGATATAAACGCTGCGATCATCAGTGACGAGGAGATATCCGACAATGCCAGCAGCACCCTTGCAGGCATCAGGCGTAAAATCAGGGAGCAACAGAACTCCATAAAGGAAAAACTCAACTCGATGCTGCATTCTGCCAAATACCAGAAGTTTATGCAGGAATCCATCGTCACGATAAGGCAGGACCGTTATGTGGTTCCTGTAAAAGCTGAATACAGGAACGAATTCCCCGGGCTCGTCCATGACTCATCAGCCAGTGGTGCAACTGTCTATATAGAGCCGATGGCAGTGGTTGAAGCCAACAACAGCATAAAGCAATTGAAAATCAAGGAACAGCTCGAAACAGAGAGGATACTGATGGAGCTTTCCGGCAAAGTTGCCGGGATTGCCGAACAGCTCACAACCAACATGACGCTGTTCGCACAGCTGGACTTCGCATTTGCCAAGGCAAAGCTGAGCCTTGATCTCAATTGCGTACAGCCGAAGCTGAACAGGGAAAGAAGGATCTTCATCAAAAAAGGAAGGCATCCGCTCCTGGACAGCAAAACCGTAGTACCCATCGATCTGTGGGTGGGTGATGAGTTCACGACATTGGTCATCACAGGACCGAACACGGGAGGCAAGACAGTCAGCCTCAAAACCGTGGGATTGTTCACACTCATGGCACAGGCGGGATTGCATATCCCGGCTGCGGAAGGTACTGAGATGGGCATTTTTGACAATATTTTTGCGGATATAGGCGATGAGCAGAGTATTGAACAGAGCTTGAGCACTTTTTCATCTCACATGAAAAACATTGTAAAGATATTGTCCCAGGCTGATGAAATGTCCCTGGTCCTTTTCGATGAACTCGGTGCCGGAACCGATCCTGCCGAGGGTGCTGCCCTTGCCATGTCCATACTCGAAAATCTCCACAAAATGGGAGCTGTCACTGTCGCCACGACCCACTACAGTGAACTGAAAGTATACGCTCTGACCACAGAAGGCATCGAGAATGCATGCTGTGAATTCGATGTGGATACATTGCAGCCGACATACCGGCTTCTGATCGGTGTGCCGGGAAAGAGCAATGCGTTCGCCATCTCCAGGAGGCTTGGGCTCTCGGATGATATACTGGAAAGGGCAAAGGATTTTTTGACGGGTGAGGAGATACAGTTCGAGGATGTTCTGATGACAATTGAGCAGAACCGCAGAGAGTCTGAGCAGGAAAGGCTGCTTGCCGAGAGCCTGAGGCTTGAAATAGAGAAACTGAAGGATGAACTGGATGAGCAAAAGCAGAAGCTCAGGTCACAGAAAGAGAAACTTCTGCGTGAGGCCAGGGAAGAAGCAAGAAGAATACTGCTCGACGCCAGAAAAGACGCTGAGGATATCCTGGATGATATGAAGCGGGCTGCAAAGCAGCAGGATGAAAAAGAGAGAAGAAAAGCAGCAGAAGAAGTAAGGGCAAGGTTGCGGAACAGTATCGGAGAGATCGAAGGATCACTGGCAGAAAGCCTTTTCCAGCGAAAGGGCTTCGTCAGGCCGCCGGAAAATCTTAAGCCCGGTGACAGCGTGCTGATATTGAATCTGAACCAGAAGGGTACCGTGATAACACCACCGGATAAGGATGGGGAAACTCTTGTCCAGGCAGGCATTATGAAAATAAATGTGCATGTTTCAAATCTGAAGCTGGTGGACGAGCAATCTCTCGAGATACAAAGAAGCGGCTCTGGGAAGATCGGCATGTCCAAGGCTATGAGCGTTTCGTCCAGGACAGATATAAGAGGTATGAATGTGGAAGAAGCTGTGATGATACTGGGCAAATTTCTCGACGATGCAGCGATAGCAGGCCTTTCCGAAGTGACGATCGTTCACGGGAAGGGTACTGGTGCACTCAGGAGTGGCGTCCATCAGTATCTGAAGACGAATCCTCATGTCAAAAGCTATCGTCTCGGGCAATATGGCGAGGGTGAGTCCGGAGTCACCATAGTTACACTGAAGTAGATCACATATTTTATTCAAACCTTAACAGCAGCCAGCTTCGAGTGAGTGCAACGGTGATCTGAAGGTACTCGGAAAATGCGGATTTCATACTCCCGGCAGAATCGGTGCCGGGAGTTTCGATTTTGTTGACATTGCTGTTGTGATATTTTAAAATTTATTTTGCTGCATCGGAGAAACGTTTTTATATGGAATATTTGAATGGATGCGGCCAACCAAACTCAAGATCCATGCTTCAGGGGCAAAGGACTGAAAGGGACGGATAATGTGACAAAAAAGAGAGAGAATATAAGGAATATAGCGATAATAGCGCATGTCGATCATGGAAAGACGACCCTGGTAGACGGAATGCTGCGCCAAAGCGGGATATTCAGGGAAAACGAGCAGGTACATGAACGGGTGATGGATTCCAATGATCTGGAGCGGGAACGCGGGATTACCATATTGGCGAAGAATACATCTGTCAGATATAAGGGGATAAAAATAAATATAGTGGATACGCCCGGTCATGCAGACTTCGGAGGAGAAGTGGAGCGGGTGCTGAAAATGGTGGATGGTGTCCTGCTACTGGTCGATGCCTTCGAAGGGCCAATGCCTCAAACCAGATTTGTGCTCAGGAAGGCACTTCAATTGAACCTGAAGCCCATTGTTGTCGTCAATAAGATAGACAGGCCGGAGGCAAGGCCTGAAGAGGTAATAGATGAGGTGCTGGATCTGTTCATAGAACTGGGGGCTGATGATGAGCAGCTCGAGTTTCCAGTTGTGTATGCATCTGCAAGAGAGGGCTATGCTGTTCTTGATAACGGAGATGAGAAGAGGGACCTGGAGCCGTTGTTCAAAACGATCACAGAACATGTTCCTGCACCGGGGGGAGATGAGGACAAGCCACTGCAGTTCCTTGTTTCAAATGTGGATTACGACGACTATGTGGGCAGGATCGCTGTCGGCAGGGTCGACAGAGGCAGTATCAGCGCCGGTCAGCAGGTGTCAGTGTGTAAAAGAGACGGGACGGTATACCGTTCAAAGATCAGCCGGATATATGTATTCGATGGACTGAAGCGGATCGAAAGCGGCGAAGTGAACACGGGAGATGTGGCCGCGATATCCGGCATCGAGGGTATCAATATAGGCGAAACCATCTGTGACTCTGATGTGCCGGAACCGCTGCCGTTTGTTGAAATCGAAGAGCCCACCGTCAGCATGACATTTGGAGTGAATGACAGTCCTTTCGCAGGGACGGATGGGACATATATCACATCACGGCATCTGAGGGACCGTCTTTTCAAAGAACTGGAGACCAATGTGAGCCTTCGGGTCGAGGAAACTGACAGCCCGGATTCATTCACAGTTTCAGGAAGGGGTGAACTCCACCTTTCGATACTTATTGAAACGATGAGAAGGCAGGGGTATGAATTCCAGGTCTCAAAACCCAGGGTCATTACTAAGGAGATCGACGGTGTGGTTTATGAGCCATTTGAGCTGCTGATGATAGATGTGCCTGAAGATTTCATGGGCACAGTGATGGAGAAGCTTGGCAGCCGGAAGGCAGAGCTGATGAAGATGAATCCGGCATCAGAAGGCTATATGAGGCTCGAATTCAAGATACCTGCCAGAGGATTGATCGGCTACAGATCGGAGTTTTTGACCGACACTAAGGGCAATGGTATAATGAATCACATATTCTATGGTTATGAGCCGTACAAGGGCGAGATCTCAGGCAGACAGAGAGGTGCGCTGGTGGCCTGGGAGGAGGGTGAAGCAGTGACCTACGGACTGTACAATGCCCAGGAGAGAGGAAGCCTTTTTATAACACCCGGGACCAGGGTGTATGAGGGGATGATCGTTGGAGAAAATTCCCGGAATGAAGATATAGTGGTGAATGTATGCAGGAAAAAGCATGTCACCAACATGAGGGCGGCAGGGTCGGATGAGGCGCTGAGGCTCACACCGCCACGAGTCCTGAGCCTGGAGCAGGCGCTGGAATTCATTGCTGATGATGAACTGGTGGAAATTACGCCAAAAAATATCAGGCTGAGAAAGAAAATCCTGGATACAGAGCGAAGAGCCAAAGCAAAAAGCAGACAATGATAAAAGGAAAAGAGAAGAGTTGAGTGCAGGAGGTGAGTGGATGAGCTGGGAAGACGTGAGAAAACCCAGTGGTACCGCAGGCAAAAGTGTGAAAAAATCAGGCAAAACGCATGCAGGCAATAACACAGGCAGGACCGGTAATACGTCTGGCACCGATAAGAATGGTAAAGTACGCAAAAAGAAGGCCGTAAAGAGCCGTAATTATAAAAAGATAAGGAGAATAATGGCCTTTCTGCTGATTTTTTCAGTGATGATTTCGATCATCATTATCAGTGCCACCATTTCATATGACTATGTCATGAAAAATCACATCGATGCCGGTTCAAAGTCCGAAATAGTGATCGATGAGAGCGAAGGCGTTGAATTTGTCATAGAAAGAGGTGCCACCACTTCACAAATAGCAAAAAAACTGGCGGAACAGGGATTGATCAAAAATGAGACGGTATTCAAGCTGCTTTCCAAGATAAACGGATTTGACGGAACATACCGTTCCGGCACACATATCGTCAATGACAAGCTGACATATGACGAGATGATGAGGGTCCTTTCCTCGAATCCTGTGACCAGAAAGGTCATGATACCGGAAGGTAAGACATTTACGCAAATTGTGGATATACTGTATAACAACAAAATCATAAAGGATAAGGAAAGCTTCATCAAATGTGCCAATACGGATGAGTTTGATTATGATTTTCTCAAAAACCTGCCGGAAAGGGAATACAGGCTTGAGGGATACCTGTTTCCGGACACATATGAGTATGACTACAATGCCAGTGACCGCGAGATCATAACCAAAATGCTGGACAATTTTGACAGGAAATTCAAGGAACAATACAGGGAAATGATAGCAGATCTCCCGGTGGAGATGACCATGGACGATGTAGTCATATTGGCTTCCATAATAGAGAGAGAGGCCAAAAATCCGGACGACCGCCATATAATCGCAGG
>DGEE01000058.1:6338-12695 GCA_002385815.1 Hungateiclostridiaceae bacterium UBA3934 | reverse complement strand
GACAGACTGCTGTATGAAGATTATGAGATAGAGGATATTTACAATACTTATCTGCATGAAGGACTTCCGCCCGGACCCATATGCTGTCCCGGTGAAGCATCCATAAGAGCGGCGGTCAATCCGGATGATACGCCTTATCTGTTCTATGTGGCAAAGGGTGACGGTTCAGGAGGTCATGCTTTTGCACGGACATACCAGGAGCATAAGGCCAATGAGAAGAAATATGTGCAGAACAGATAAAAAAGGCTGCAACTGCAGCCTCTTTATCTGATATGTGAACATTTCTGAAAGGAGCCGGATATGTTTGAAAGCGAGCAAACCGAAAGATCCGGCAATGACGCCGATACTTGCGGAGGAAAAATGATGAAGCCGGGAAAAGGGCTGTTGAAGGAGATGGAACAGTATGCCTGCCGGCATCATGTGCCAATAATAAACAGGGAAACAGCCGAGCTGCTCATTGTATTGGGCAGACTGGTCAGACCGGCGCGTATACTCGAGATAGGTACTGCCATAGGGTATTCTGCCATACTGCTTTCGGGCATACTGGCAAAGGGAGGCAGGATCGATACCATTGAACGCGATGAGGATATGCTGGCCAAAGCCCATGAAAACATAAAAAGGGCAGGGCTGGAGGACACTATAGCCGTGATAGCCGGAGATGCATCTGATGTACTCCCGTGTCTGGACAAGTCGTATGATATGATTTTTATGGACGCTGCAAAGGGCCAGTACATCGGGTTTTTGCCCGAATGTCTGAGAATGCTCAGAAACGGAGGCCTTCTCATAAGCGACAATGTGCTGTACAAGGGGATGGTGGCCAGCGGGGAGCCTGTGGGCAGAAAGAAAAGGACGATAGTAAACAATATGCGCGAATACCTGGACACCCTGCGCAATGACCCGTCATTGGACACCAGCATCCTGACAGTTGGGGATGGAGTGGCCCTGTCTTATAAGCGGTTGGAAACGGAGATGGATCCATGAACAGCAACAAGATCATGAAAAAACCTGAACTGCTGGCTCCTGCCGGTAATCTCGAAAAGCTGAAAATGGCCGTCATTTATGGAGCTGACGCTGTATACCTTGGAGGAGAAGAATTTGGCCTGCGGGCTTCTGCCGGCAATTTTTCCGCTGAGGAAATGAGGGAGGGAATAGCTTTTGCCCATGCCAATGGCAGGAGAGTATATCTCACGATGAATATCATCCCTCATGATGAGGATTTTGAGGGCATGGCCGAATACGTTACACTGGTGAGGGATATGGGAGTGGATGCGATCATATTCTCGGATCCGGGAGTCTATGATCTGATACGTCAGCAGGTACCCGATATGGAACTCCACCTGAGCACACAGGCCAATAATACCAACTGGAGGAGTGCAGCTTTCTGGCACAGGCAGGGAGTCAGAAGGATAATACTGGCAAGAGAGCTCTCTCTTGATGAGATAAAGGAAATAAGGAAGAATGTGCCCGAAGACCTGGAACTTGAAATGTTTGTCCATGGTGCCATGTGCATATCCTATTCAGGGCGCTGCCTGCTCAGCAGCTATATGGCTGACCGGGATTCCAACAGAGGGATGTGTGCCCATCCATGCAGATGGAAATACCACCTGGTGGAGGAAAAGCGGCCGGGCGAGTACTATCCTGTATTTGAAAATGACAGGGGCACATATATCTTCAATTCAAAAGATTTGTGTCTGATAGAACATATACCTGACATAGTGGAGTGCGGGGTCTCGAGCCTTAAAATCGAAGGAAGGATGAAAAGTTCCTATTATGTGGCTACAGTCGTAAAAGCGTACAGAGAAGCCCTGGATGCCTATATTTCAGATCCGGAAGGATACAGATTCGACAAGACATGGCTCGATGAGTTATCGAAAGCCAGCCACCGGGAATATACCACCGGATTTTTTACCGGCAGATCCGCCGGCATTGATCAGGTGTACGGGACCAGCTCATATATAAGGGATTATGATTTCGTGGGTCTTGTGAAAGCATACGACGAAAGGACGGGACTGGCCGCCATCGAGCAGCGCAACAGGTTCGCTGTAGGCGATGAGCTTGAGATAGTATTTCCCAAAGGGCCTTATCGGGTACACAAGATCTCAGGGATGAGGAATGAAGACGGAGAAGAAATTGAAGCTGCACCTCATCCGCAGATGACAGTATATATGCACATGGATCAACCTGTAGTACCTTATGCGATGTTGAGGAGAAAAGCTGCCAGAAATGCATGACGGCATGATACCGATATGATGAATATAACTCCCTTTTAACGGTAAGAATCCTGATATCACTGTTGAAAGGGGTTTTTTCTTGCCTGTAAAAAGAGTCTGCATACTCGGCGGAGTCATAACACTGCTGTTCCTGCTTCTTGCGGCAAGGATAGCCATGCTTCAGCTGATTCCGGACAGCACCCTGAAGGAAGCTGCATTCAGGCAAAGAGTGTCCGGCATGGATGTCGAAAGGCGCAGGGGAAACATACTGGATCGAAACAACATCCCGTTCACAAACAGGGAAATCAAGTACACGGCACTGATAAAAACAGCCTGTATGCCTGAGGCGGAAGAAAGGAAGAAGATTTTTGAAGCGATGAACGTCGAGGTGCCTGACGGCCTGTCATCAAAAAGCATGCCTGTGTTGCTGGAAATCAGCGAAGACGGCAGGGATGCACTTAAAAGCTCAGACGCGGACTGGATCTCAGTCATCAGTTCACTGGAGCGATATGGCGGGGATTCTCTGGCAAGACATGTGATAGGCTATTTGAACCGGAGGGATCAGGTAGGCCAGTCAGGTATTGAAAAGGCATATGAACGTGTGCTCAGAGATAATGCAGTCTTCGGGATCGGCACCATCACGGACGCAGCGAATGATCCTATAAAAGGTTTTGGTTACAGAGTGAAGGAATGGAGCAGCGACAGCAGACTCGGTATAAGGCTGACATTGGATTATCATGTCCAGAAGATCGTCGAGGAGGCCATGGACAAGAATGGATTGTCAGGCGCTGTTGTTGTGGAGGATGTAGTAACCGGTGACATACTCGCTATGGCAAGCAGACCTCATTTCGATCAGAATGCTGTGGAGAAGTATCTGGACAGCAGCAGTAAGGAACTGTTCAATAAAGCGACCGCCGCCTACAACCTGGGTTCCATATTCAAGATAATCGATCTGGCAGCTTTTTTCGAAAACGAGGAAGATATCCTGTTCGGAGACGATGACAAAAACAGAGCAGGCGAGGATGCTGTCCAGGGTGAGGCTGACGGGCAGGCTGACGAGTACAGGTTTTTCGACGGGTTTTCATACAGACTGTTTCCCTTCGATGACCTTTTCGACATTGGAACTGTCATCGGAAGACATGAGTTTCATGATCCGGATCACTATTACTGCAGTGGTGCTGTCGATATAAACGGGCTCACATTCAAATGCTATTCATATTATGAGGGTGGTCACGGGGAAATCGACCTGGAGAGGGCCTTTGCCCTCTCCTGCAATTCATATTTTATCGAACTGGGGCAGAGGATCGGCTACAGGAGGCTGCTGGAAATGGCGCAGAGATTCGGACTGGGGTGCAGGACGGGGATATTGGAGCAGGGCATAGCAGAGGCGGCAGGTAATCTCCCCGACATAAATGCATATCATAGCAGGGCAGATATAGCCAATATCGCCATCGGTCAGGGTGCGATCCTTGCAACACCGGTGCAGGTAGCCGACCTTACTGCTACAGTGGCCAATGGAGGCATCAGGAACAAAGTCAATATAGTGGATTCCATTGTTGACGAGAAAGGCAGGATAGTTGAGAAAATAAAGGTGAGTGAAGGCCGCCGCATAATATCGAAGGAAACCTCCGACAGGATAAAGGAAATGATGGAGGCCGTAACGCTCAACGGGACAGGTACCGAAGCCGTCACTGGTTACTGGGGAGGTGCCGGGGGTAAGACCGGCAGTGCGGAGACAGGTTCGAAGGATGTCGTACATGCCTGGTTCACTGGCTATTTCCCGGCAGCCGAGCCCAGATACTCCGTTGCTGTATTCGCAGAGGACGGCCGTCTGGGTGGCAGAGCTGCGGCGCCGGTATTTGCTGCCATAGCCGGAAGTATGCTTGAAAAGGGATACTAGAAGAACGCATCATGAGCAAAGCTCACAGTGACCAGGTTCAGGTACCGGGAGATGATATGCCGGCTGACACATGGCCTGGGACGCAAACGCGGTGCTGCAAGTTGCACTTGATACATTTAGCGGTTATACTTAAAGATGTTGTTATCTTAAGTATGACCTTTTATATTTGAGGTGATGTATAGATGCAGTTCATGGTGATGGTACTGAACAAGGTGGAAGTGCTTGACGCTCTGCTTGAAAGGCTGATGGGAAACGGGATCTGCGGAGCAACCATATTGAACAGCACCGGGATGGTCCGGGAACTGGCAAAAAGCGGTGAAGATCTGCCCATATTCGGGACACTGCGTATGCTTATAGATCCCGAACGGAAAGAAAGCAAGACCATTTTCATGGTGCTGACGGATGAAAAAGCGAAAGAAGCTAAGAAGATCATCCGGGAAGTAGTAGGAGACCTCTCAAAACCAGATACTGCCGTAATATTCACGTTGCCTGTCCTGAGTACAGAAGGAGTTGAGTTCTGAATATGCAGATAAATACACTTTTTTATCTGGCGCTGATATTGTTTGCAGGGCTTTTATTCGGTCGTGCCGCAAAACTGGCAAAGTTGCCGAATGTTACAGGATATCTGATAGCTGGTTTGCTGATCGGGCCTTTTGTATTGAAGCTGGTGCCGGCAGATATGGTCGGCGGATTGGGACTGGTTTCTGAGATGGCTTTGGCATTCATAGCGTTTTCCATAGGCTCGGAATTCAGGATCAAGTACTTGAAAAAAGTTGGTTCAAGGCCCATAGTCATAGCGATATTCGAAGGATTGGGCGCAACTTTGCTGGTCATGCTGATCCTCATATTGTTCGGTTATGAAACGCAGATCGCGCTGCTACTTGGAGCTATCGCTGCTGCGACTGCACCGGCTGCCACCATTATGGTAGTGAGGCAATACAAGGCCAGGGGTCCTCTTACGGAAACGCTGCTCAGTGTAGTTGCACTCGACGATGCCGTTGCACTTATAGCCTTCGGGTTCTCCGTTGCCATAGTTAATATGATGCAGTACCCTGGAGAAACTTCTGTGATCCTGTCGATCCTCAAGCCGGTGGGTGAGATACTGGGATCACTCCTGCTGGGTTTTTTACTGGGGTTCCTGTTCAAGATCCCTCTGCGCTGGTTCAGGAAGGAGTCCAATCGCCTGATCATAACTGCCGGATTTGTATTTCTGGGCAGTTCACTGGCGACTATGCTGGGTTTGTCACCGTTGCTGCTGTGCATGGCTATGGGTGCCATGTTCGTGAATGTGAGTGACTCAGCAGGATCTGTACTGAAGCTGACAGACGCTATAACACCGCCAATATTCCTGATGTTTTTCGTGGTATCGGGTATGGAGCTGGATATCACTGTGTTGCCCAAAATCGGACTGATCGGTATACTCTATGTGGTTTTCCGCGTCATCGGGAAAGTGGCCGGAGCGTCACTGGGTGCCATTATAATGAAAGCTCCCGAAGCAGTCAGAAAGTACATCGGCTTCTCGCTTGTACCCCAGGCGGGAGTGGCGATCGGACTATCACTGATGGCTGCGCAAATGCTGCCTGAATATGGGCAGACCATACGTGCAGTGATACTTGCGGCGACCTTTATATATGAACTGACAGGTCCGGCGATCACAAAGACTACGTTGAAGAAGGCTGGAGAAATCAATGCATAGTAGTAATAAATCTTTGCAGGTTTGGACTTCTGGTCCGGGTCGCTACAGATTGTGTTTTTGAGGATATTTGAAAGTCAGGTGTCGGGAGGTCTGAGTCAATTATGAAAATCGCAGTTGTGGACGGACAGGGGGGCGGAATAGGGAAAGCAGTAGTTGAGAGACTGAGGAGTCGCTATGCCGATACCATTAATATCACAGCGCTGGGAACCAATGCGCTGGCCACATCAGCCATGCTCAAGGCAGGTGCCGATGAAGGAGCCACCGGCGAGAACGCTGTCATATACAATGCAGACAAGGTGGACATAATTATCGGTGTCGTGGGGATACTTGCTGCCAATTCCATGCTTGGAGAGCTTTCGGCTGCCATGGCGGAAGCCATTGCCGGAAGCCCCGCTCTTAAGATCCTCATACCTCTGAACAAATGCAGCATTCAGGTGACAGGGATCAAGGATATGACTCTTATCCAGTTTATCGATGAGGCGCTCGATATGATAGACCGGTACAGGGAAGGTCAGAAAACCTGCTGATGATATAAAGTGACGGACTGAAGA
>DGEE01000058.1:0-6153 GCA_002385815.1 Hungateiclostridiaceae bacterium UBA3934 | reverse complement strand
CCTTCGGCAGCTATGAGTCTGTACCAGCTATGGGGGCACGACGCCCCCATATCAGTGACCGCTTTCCGGTTCGAGTTCCTTGCTGAGTTTCCTGATGGCTTTCTTTTCGATACGGGACACATAGGATCTCGAGATACCAAGCATTCCGGCTATTTCACGCTGTGTTTTGCTGGTGCCGTTCAGAAGTCCGTAACGAAGTTCCAATACTGTTTTTTCCCGTTTCTTGAGAACGGATTTCATTTTATTATAAAGCCGCTTGACCTGGAGCTTCAATTCCACTTCATCGATAACAGATTCGGTCTCGTTGCCGATAACATCAATCAGTGTAATTTCGTTGCCCTCCTTATCTATTCCGATGGGATCATGGAGAGATACCTCGCTCTGTATTTTTTTCGCGGACCTGATCTGCATCAATATTTCATTCTCTATGCAACGGGCTGCATATGTTGCGAGTCTGGTACCCTTGGACTGATCGAATGTTGAGATGGCTTTGATCAGCCCTATGGTGCCGATGGAGATGAGGTCATCACTGTCGCTGCTGAAGTTGCTGTACTTTTTCACTATATGAGCTACAAGCCGAAGGTTCCTTTCGATCAGTATGTTCCTGGCATCTTCGCTGCCTTCTTTGTATGCGGTGATGTATTTTTGTTCTTCTTCGGGAGTGAGAGGCTGTGGAAATGAGTTGGTATTGGATACATATCCCAGCTGGAATATTATGTTGCCTGGCACTTCGCTGACGAGCGTATACAAGAAGTGCAGCAAATGAGGCACCTCCCGGAAAATTAGTCACCGTATAAGTATATGAGGCATCCTGCCATATGTTGCCTGTACTTCGAAATAAAATGATCATGAACGGGCATTGACAACTCAGACATTATAGTGTTACAATCAACAAAATAAATAAATATGGAACACACCGATGAGCAAGAGAAGTACGAACGGTTGCTTGTACAAAGAGAGCCGCCCGCGGGAGGCCGGTCCGTATGCCGGCACCATTAGCGGAACTGGTGGGAATGCGGTTGCAAGGCCGTTCTGAATGGACTTGTGAGGGAAGCCCGAAATTCAAAGCAATAGTAGGCGCTTACGGGGGACCTGCCCGTTATCAGCAAGGTTGCATATGTAAGTATGCAAAAATGAGTGGACGATTTTATCGTCAATTTGGGTGGTACCGCAGAAGTTGAAGCTTTTGTCCCTATGTACGGGATAAAGGCTTTTTATTTTGAAAAAAGGAGAGGATCGGATTGTCTAAGGGAAGATTTGGCGTCCATGGAGGGCAATATGTTCCCGAAATATTGATGAATGCTCTCATCGAACTGGAGCAGGCTTATGAGAAGCATAAAAATGACCCGGACTTTACAGCGGAGCTTGAGGATCTGCTGAAAAACTACGCCGGGCGTCCGTCCATGCTGTATTATGCAGAAAAAATGACGAAGGACCTGGGCGGGGCCAGGATATATCTCAAGCGTGAAGACCTAAACCATACCGGTTCGCATAAGATCAACAATGTACTGGGGCAGGCGCTTCTGGCAAAACGCATGGGAAAGACCAGGCTCATAGCAGAGACAGGTGCGGGACAGCATGGTGTCGCTACAGCGACTGCTGCAGCGCTAATGGAAATGGAATGTGAAATATACATGGGGAAGGACGATATAGAAAGGCAGGCGCTGAATGTTTACCGTATGGAGCTCCTGGGAGCGAAGGTACATGCAGTGACCACGGGAACGCAGACGCTGAAGGATGCTGTGAATGAAGCAATGCGTGAATGGACCCGGAGGATAAGCGACACACATTATGTGCTGGGGTCAGCCGTTGGCCCGCATCCGTTTCCTGTAATGGTGAGAGATTTTCAGAAAATAATAGGAAAAGAAGTGAAACGGCAACTGGCAGAGATGGAAGGCAGGCTCCCGGATGTAGTGATGGCCTGCGTAGGAGGAGGCAGCAATGCCATTGGTATCTTCCATGATTTCATAGATGAGCCGGAAGTGCGCCTGATCGGCTGTGAAGCAGCAGGTCACGGGACAGATACGGACAAGACGGCGGCATCCATGACCATCGGCAGCGTGGGGATATTCCATGGCATGAAATCATACTTCTGCCAGGATGAATACGGGCAGATAGCGCCGGTTTATTCGATTTCAGCAGGTCTGGATTACCCTGGTGTCGGTCCTGAGCATTCAGGGCTGCGGGACGCAGGAAGGGCAGAATATGTTCCGGTCACCGACGATGAAGCGGTGGAAGCTTTTGAATACCTTTCCCGCATCGAAGGGATCATCCCTGCCATCGAAAGCTCCCATGCAGTTGCCCATGCAATGAAAATTGCTCCGGAAATGGGGTCAGACAAGATACTGGTTATCTGTCTTTCCGGAAGAGGAGATAAAGATGTGGCTTCAATAGCACGATACAGGGGGGTGCAGATATATGAACAGGCTTGACAGAGTTTTTTCCCGGGGGAAGGCATTCATACCCTTCATAACAGCGGGAGATCCTTCTGCAGCTGTTACGGAACAGCTGATATACAGGATGTATGAAGCTGGTGCTGACCTGATAGAGATAGGTATACCCTTTTCGGATCCTGTTGCCGAGGGGCCTGTGATACAGGCTGCAGATGAGCGGGCGTTGGCTGCGGGCGTTACTGTGGACGATGTGTTCTCGATGATGCAGAGGGTCAGAAAAAGCTGTGATGTACCGGTGGCATTGATGACTTATGTCAATCCCGTGGCTGTATACGGTACCGAAAGGTTCATGAAGAATTGCAGCATGTCAGGGATAGATGCAGTAATCGTACCTGATGTTCCTTTTGAAGAGAGAGATGAACTTCTGCCCTATTGCAAAAAACACGGCATCACACTTATTTCAATGGTAGCTCCCACATCCGGGGAGCGCATCAGGATGATCGCAGCTGAGGCTGAAGGTTTTGTATACTGTGTTTCGTCATTTGGCGTGACCGGTGTCAGGGATTCCATCGGAGATGAAGCCAGGGAAATGATAAGGGCGATAAAGGCTGTAAAGGATATACCATGTGCTGTAGGCTTTGGCATATCGACACCTGAGCAGGCTGCGGAACTGTCCTGTTTCGGTGACGGGATAATTGTGGGCAGTGCCGTGGTAAAAATAGTGGAGCAGTATGGTGAAGAATGTGTCGAACACGTGGCGGAATATGTCCGCAGGATGAAAGAGGCTGTCAGTAGCTGAGAGTCATATGCCTGTGGCAACCGCCGGAAAGCCTGTGTGTCCGTTGATGCTGAAGAGGATTCAGTAACGGCGGAACGGTAATTATCAATCGAGGCTGTATGGTGTTATATATTACAGAAATGTATAGATATGAAATGAAATATAAAAAAGATAATATAGAACAGAACAGACGAGAAGAGGAGAGGAGAGTTCAGAGATGAGCATAACCAAAACTGTGCTTGCAAAGCTGACAGCAAAGGAGGATCTGACATCGGAAGAGGTATATGGACTGATAGAGGCCATAAGAAATGATGAACTCAGTGATACGCAGATAGCCGGTTTCCAGGTGGCTCTGCTGATGAAGGGGCCAACCCTGGCGGAAATAACCGCCATAGCTGCAGCAATGCGGGACAACTGTATCAGGATCGATCCCGCTGTAGATGAGGAAATGATGGATACCTGCGGTACAGGCGGAGGACTGAGTACATTCAATATTTCTACAGCAGTTGCATTTGTTGCAGCCGCAGCAGGTATTCCGGTGGCAAAACACGGAAGTCGATCCATATCCAGCCTGTCCGGCAGCGCCGATGTACTGGAAGCACTGAATGTAGAAATCAATCAAAGCCCCAGGGGTGTCGAAAAGCTTATAGAAGATGTGGGGATTGCATTCCTGTATGCCCCGCTGTTTCATCCTGTCATGTGCAAAGTCCTGCCTCCTGAAAAGGATCTGGGTATCAAGACGATCTTCTATACCGTGATAGGTCCGCTTATCAATCCGTCAAAAGCATCCAGACATGTGCTGGGCGTCTACAGGCCTGAGCTTGTGGATACTGTCTCACAGGTCGCCGCTTCCATCGGTTACAAAAGAGCACTCTTTGTCCATGGTCTGGACGGTCTTGATGAAATCTCACTTCTGGGGAAAACGAGGATAAATGAACTGAAGGACGGCAGTATCACAAGCTATGAGATCGAGCCGGAGGATTTCGGACTTGAGCGTTGCAGCCTTGAAGATATTGCAACTGGCACACCGCAGGAGAATGCTGCCATGATCAGTGATGTTTTTTCAGGAAAGGACAGGGGGCCCAGAAGAACAGCAGTTGTCCTGAACGCTGCAGGTGCCCTGATGGTCGGCGGCAGAGCGGATTGTTTCAGGGAAGGGATCGAGCTTGCGGGCGAATTGATAGACAGCGGAGAGGCGCAAAAAAAGCTCAGAAGGTTGGTGGAGGCTTCTCATGAATACAGACGGATCTACAGCTGAGAGCAAATTTGCATATGGCAGGGTCACGGATATACTGAGGAAGAGATCTGAAGCTGAAGGGATAGCGGTAATACCCGATATCAAATGCAAGTCGCCGGCAGAAGGACAGATGGTATCAGAAGCTGATGCTGCGGATTTGGCCGCTGAGCTTGTGGATGCAGGAGCTCCTGTGATATCTGTGGTTACAGAAAACAGACACTATGGCGGATCGATAAGACTGCTGGAGCGGATCTCACAGAGGACAGCGGTGCCTGTACTGAGAAAAGATTTTATCAACTGTCGGGATCAGTTGACAGAAAGCGTTGATGCAGGCGCGTCCGCTGTCCTGCTGATTGCCTCGATGCTGGAGCAGGATACGCTGACCACACTGGCATGTGAGGCACTGAAGCTTGGACTGGAACCTCTGGTCGAGGTCCACAGCCTCGAGGATATAAAAAAGGTACAGCATCTGGATCTTCTTCTCATAGGGATCAACAACAGGAATATACTGGAATTAGAGATGGATGGCGGCACAGTTGCCACCACGGAACAGCTCATCCGGTTTCTGCCGGCAGACTCTCTGGTCATCAGTGAGAGTTCCATCCAGTGTCCTGAAGATGTCAGAAGAGCAGCTTCTGCAGGAGCCGGGGCAGTGCTGGTGGGTACTGCTATCCTGAAGGCATCTGATCCTGCGGAAATGTACAGGTCCCTTGCCGATGCGATCAAACGATACCAGTAGCTCAGTCAATGCTGCAAGCTTGCTGGCGATAAAGCATTTATGTGAAGGAGCGGTGAGTGATGGTCCGGGTCAAGATCTGTGGCCTGATGAATGAAAGAGATATAAGTGTGTGTGCAGATGCAGGAGTACATACAATGGGTTTTGTCGTGGATTACCCTGAGCCTGTACCGTGGAACCTCACGCAGAACGAAGCATATCAGCTTATATCCAAAGTGCCGCCATATGTATGCACTTGTGTGGTAACCGGGGGCTCACCGGACAAAGTTATCGAAACCGCTCTCAATACCAGGCCGTCTTTGGTGCAGTTGCATTACAGGGAAACACCGGACGACATAAACCGTATCGTGATGCGTCTGAAGACAGAAGGGATCAAAGTCATCAAGGCACTGCGTATCAAATATGACGGTGCTTGTGATTTTGGGACAGGAGACCCGACGGAGGCTGCCCGTATTCTTTCAGCAGCGGGTGTGTCCGGCATACTGGTGGATTCTTTCACAGAAGACATGCCTGGCGGGACTGGTATGGCCGTCGACCTTGCTTCGTTTCTGTCAGTCAGGGACAGCAGTTCTGTACCGGTGATACTTGCCGGCGGGCTCAATCCGGGGAATATCGGCGGCATCATCCGGACAGTACGGCCTTTCGCTGTCGATGTGCTGTCGGGAGTCGAAAAACGGTCCGGTCTCAAGGATGAAAGCAAAGTCAGAGAATTCATGAACGAGGTCGCCAGGCATTCCTGATTTTTATCCATACCTTCGGCCGTAATTTCCGGATAAGAAAATTCTGACCATGGAAAATCATGAGGTCGGTCGGTCATGCATAAGGCTTGCTTCGTGTACAACTGATGGCCGGTTCACTTGCACCAATGAGGGCGCAGGTCACTCGCCGTCCGAGGCTCAGGACCAGCGCCGGCAGCGACCGTGCTGCCGGTTGTGGTTCCTGATGCCTCATTCGGGCTGCATGGACCAGCCGCATATGTAACACTTGCAACCAGCAATGCCCGACTAGC
>DGEE01000131.1:14268-24915 GCA_002385815.1 Hungateiclostridiaceae bacterium UBA3934 | reverse complement strand
GACCCGTAATGGTGCGGCACCGTTCCGCCCTGGTGTAAATCATGCTCACGATCGTGCGGCGCCGTTTCGCCCTGGTGCGGATCAGCCCCGTCCCCGCGTTTTACACATTCGACGATTCTGGTCTGCCGGTCCGCGACGTAAACAGTCCCGTCAGCAGTGATGATAATATCTTCTGCCATGACCGCCCTGGGCAGTCGTATGCTGTCCCATTCAACCGCTTTCGCACCGAGTCTGCCGCAGCGTATCTCCGGGATCCGGCCCGACTTGTCAGCAAAGCCGGTATAAACAACGTCTCTGCCGTCGATATCCAGCAGCAGACCTGCATCCTTCACAGGCAGATAAGTGACCTTTCCTGTTTGTCCGTCCCTGACGCATATCCTCTCTCCCATGAGCTGATAGACCAGGTTGTCGGTGTACAGAGTCTCTTTTATCACAGTGGTGAGATCCGTTTTAAATACGAGGCTGAGATTGTCCATAATGTCGAACCTGTAGACCCTTGCCCGCGTATCGCTGGTCTTTATCATCGGATACACTATGTTGGTCATGGGCGAAAGCTCGATATCGATGACACTGCTGCCCTCAGGCAGACCTTTTATG
Source organism: Hungateiclostridiaceae bacterium UBA3934 (assembly GCA_002385815.1). Lineage (GTDB taxonomy): Bacteria > Bacillota > Clostridia > Acetivibrionales > DTU013 > DTU013. The sequence continues at coordinate 24,318 of DGEE01000131.1, read as the reverse complement.
TCAGGATAACTCCTGTCGATGTCAGGGACCACATCATAGGTGGATATGCGGACACGGCCGCTTTTACCTTCCGGCTCTTTTATGGCATATATCAGCATTTCCCTGTCCGGGAGCCATCTGTGATATGTGAATTCTCCGCCTGCAGACCCGAGCCTTTTGATCTCCCTGCCACTGTCGAGGTCCGCTATGACGATCTTTCCATCATGCACAAAAGAAGCGTACAGACCATCAAAGGAAACGCTTATGTCGACCGCACCTTCAGGCAGCTTATAACTGCGGTCCCTGATGGTCCGGAATTCCATTTCATACATCGTCGTTCTGAACTGCCCCCTGTTGGGAAGGTAAATGTAATTCAGCCAGGAAAGGACTACCGTCTGCAATATGACAGAAATCAATATCCATTTGTATATGACTTTTAATTTCTTCATCCGCCGCCCTCCGACTCAGCCGTTGCCGGCCCGGTTTTCTCCGGCATCACCACGAATGCTGACGGCACCAGCCTTTCGCCCAATTTGTCCGATGGCCTGTTTATAACCTTTCCATTATAATACATGGTCGTCGACGAGCCGCCGTCAAGATTTGCGGCATTGAATGCGCCGTACTCGAGCAGGATATCCTGGATCTCTCTCAAAGTCGCTCCAAATGAGTCGAGAGTGCGCCCGTCGATGACCAGCAACAGCACTTCGCCGGTCTTTCGCTGCCCTATTGCCGTGCGGGGAGCGATACCCCAGCCCCCGTCGCCTTTTTTGATGGTTGGCTTGCCGTTGACTATGAGGGGCGGGCCAAAGCTGACACCTTCCTTCACCCCGTACTCCATCAACTGATTTATCGTATGCCTGCCTACTATGAGCATGCCCTCTTCCGTGAACGCTACTGTTTCCTGCTTCACGTCCCTGTTATCATACTGATCGAAAATTACCTCGCCGTCGTGGATGATGAACCCCATCGGTATGCCGCCGGTGCCTGTCCAGCCACTGTCGAGAAATCCTCCGGCATTGATGGCTGCCACACCGCCGTTGTTTTTGGCTATCTGGCTCGTGGTTTCTCCGGAGTCAGGGAACATTGAAGAGTACCCGACAGCTATCCTTGTGGGGTCGTGCACCACCATGAGCTTTCCCTCGAAATCCCTGCCTTCTATATTGTAGACCTCGATAGTGCTGTCGTGCCCACCGCTCAGATCGAGTTTCTGGAGTGTTTCCCCCCTTGCCGTGGGGTCGTCGGCGAAAGAGCTTCTTATGATCCTTGTGATTGCTTCATCAGAAAGGAAAAATCTCGCAATATAACGGTGATTCAGTGTGTTCCAGGATGCACCGACAAGAGTTCCCCTGACTTCCTCGAAGGGACCGTAGAATATGAGCAATGGCATCGTGATCAGGGCAAATACGAACTGGAAAATCAGGAATGCAAAGATACGCCTTCTCCGTGATCCGGCTGATTTTTTTGTACTGCCGCGCCTTTTGTCCGCGGACCCCTGATATGTTCCGCCTGTACCGCCGCGTATTTTGCCTGGGTTATTGCGGCGTGTATTGCCTGCGTGACCCCGGCTAGTGCCGCCAGCGTATCCTCTTTTGCCCTTTCCGGCGTTTCTGCCCATTTTGCCCCTCTCCTGCCGGACTTATCGATCCGTCGCTCTGTTCGTTAGCTCTGTTCGTTAGTTCCGTCCCTTAGTTCCGTTCCTTAGCCCTGTTCTATTATTTTAATTTAATGCAGCATGAAACGCAATCAGATGCCAACCATTCCCATTTCTACGCTATGCCATATGCATCAAGGCTTCTGTGAAACCTCTCGAATATGAGGCCGGCCACGAACCATGCCGGAGCATAGGCAAGCGTTATCAGGCCGTTTATGGCAAGTTTGTCCGAATAATACCAGGGATATGCTCCCAACACCTTATACAGCAGCAATCCGCTGGCATATTCGATGCACCATATCACAACGACCCAGATAAGCCCGCGCACCAGCCAGCTCCATCTTGAAATGGCATCATGCAGAGGCTCGAGGAATACTGCACATCCGTAGATAAAAAACATCCACAGATTCGATTGGCCCGGCAGCGTCAGGTCACCGCCCACCAGCGAGTGCATGCCTGTCCAGACCATTTCGATGCCCCAGCCCGCCAGCCCATAGAAGAAGAATCTCTTAAACATGATCCCGATCTGCCCTCCGTTTTCCTTTACAACTGGTGATGTGCCTGCACGACGCTTTTGCATTTCGTGAGGTGATTCTTATTTACTGCTAGTTTAAGCAGAATCAGGCATTTCTTGTGTGGAAATTTTTTAATAAAAAGGCGAAAAAATCTTAACCAAAATTTGATACCAATTGATGAAAAATATGCTATCATTAATAGAACTTAATTGCAGTATCAGAAACAATAGTATCAGTATTTATATTACTAAACATTGGAGTGATTTAATGAGACCAGTAGGCAGGATAACCGTACCAACAGTGATACCTGAAAGGTTTTCCAGCCTCAGGGACATCGCAGGCAATCTCTGGTGGACCTGGAATTGCAGTGCGGCAGAAATGTTCAGAATGGCTGATGCGCGACTCTGGGAAGAGACAGGTGGAAACCCGGCCGCTTTTATTAAAAGGATAGGAAGCAGAAGGCTGGAGCAACTGGCGAATGATCAGAGCTTTCTGGATACATATGATGATGTGGTAAGCAAATTCGACGCGTACATGAATCGTTCCGATACATGGTTCAGCACGACATATCCTGAACTGAGCGACCACATGGTGGCATATTTCTCCGCAGAATACGGCCTCAGCGAGACGCTGCCCGTTTATTCGGGCGGGCTCGGCGTGTTGTCCGGCGATCATTGTAAATCCGCCAGTGATCTCGGCATCCCGTTCACAGGGGTGGGCCTGTTCTACAGGCAGGGCTATTTCAATCAGAGGATAAATCATGATGGCCTTCAGGAAACTGCCTTCAATACACTTAACATAAGCGAGCTCCCGGTCACCCAGGTTACCGGTGAAAATGGAGAGCCTGTGCTGATAAGCGTGGAGTTGCCCGGAAGGACTGTCTATGCTTCGATATGGCAGATAAAGATCGGCGTCGTGAATCTTTACCTGCTTGATTCGGATGTTCCTGCAAATATTGAGCAGGACAGGCATATCACTTCGAGATTGTACGGCGGAGACCATGATACCAGGATACAGCAGGAAATACTGCTGGGCATAGGTGGGGTCAGGGCACTGGAAGCTCTCGGCATAAAGCCGACGGTTTACCATATGAATGAAGGCCATTCAGCTTTCCTGTGTTTCGAGCTTATCAGGCGGAATATGATCAAATACGGAATCAGCTTCCATGAGGCCAGAGAACTTGTTTCCTCATCGCTGGTATTCACGATCCATACGCCGGTCCCGGCAGGTATCGATGTGTTTTCCCATGATGCCATGGATATGTATTTCACCTCCTTCAGAGAATCCATGGGCATCAGCCGCGAGGAATTCCTGTCCCTGGGGCAGGACTCCGGCAATCCTTACGGCTTCAACGTGGCTGTTCTGGCCATGAAAATGGCCTCGGGCAGGAATGGCGTCAGCAAACTCCACGGAGCTGTGACAAGGCGTATGTTCAGCAATCTGTGGCCAGGCATCCCCGAGGACGATGTACCGGTGACCCATGTCACCAACGGCATACACACTCTTACATGGCTGTCACCCGCCTTGAGGAAGCTTTTTGACAAGTATCTCCCGGAAGGATGGGAAACCAGGATATATGAACGCAGCACTTGGAAAAATATCGAAAATATCCCCGATGAGGAACTTTGGGAAGCTCACATGAGTCTTAAGAAAAGCACCATCGAGCATGTGAACGAAAGGATCCGTCGCAGTCATGTGTCCGGTACAGTGGTGAGGCACTGCAAAACCATCGATCCCGAAGCACTTACCATAGGCTTTGCCCGAAGGTTCGCCACATATAAACGGGCAACACTGATATTCAGGGACATCGACCGCATCAGGAAGCTGCTCAATAAAGAAAACGCACCCGTTCAGATCATATTTGCCGGCAAAGCCCATCCGGCCGATAAACCCGGTCAGGATCTGATAAAGCATATAAATGATATTTCCGAACAGGAGGGCTTCACAGGCAAGGTCATACTGCTTGAAAACTATAATATGGCGCTGGCCCGGCGACTGGTCCAGGGTGTCGACGTGTGGCTGAACAATCCGCGCATGCCCCTGGAGGCAAGCGGTACCAGCGGTCAGAAGGCCGGCCTCAACGGCGTGCTCAATTTCAGCGTACTGGACGGCTGGTGGAGAGAAGGCTTCAACGGCCATAACGGCTGGGCTATTGGGACTGAAGCTGTTTACACCAATGAGTTCCACCAGGACAACGCGGACAGTGAATCGATGTATGAAACGCTTGAAAACAGCATAATCCCGCTCTATTACCAGAGGGATGAAAATGGCGTCCCGACAGGCTGGGTCCGGATGATGAAAGAATCGATAATGTCGCTGGCGGCATTTTTCAGCACCAACCGGATGCTGCAGGATTACATGTCAAAGCTGTATGTCCCTGCCATGAAGAAGGTTTGTGATTTTGTCACAGACGGTCACGTGGATTGTCAGTTGGTCATCCGGCTGGCACAGTGGAAAAAGCATGTCCGCGACAACTGGAATCTCGTGTCTGTTGTGAAAGGCGGATCCGGGACTGATGGGCATGATGCCGGGGCATATGCCGACATTGCGTCTGCTCCGGGCTCCAAAACCACGCTGGAAGCGATAGTACGGCTTGGTGCACTCAAACCGGAGGATGTGAGTGTTGAGCTTTATTATGGTATCATAGGAGATGACGGTGAAATAATAAATGGCGAGCACCTGCCAATGCAGTTGTGCGGAGAAACAGAAGGCGGAGTTTACAAATACTCGGCGGACCTGTATCTGACCACCGGCGGTGAGTATGGATACCAGTTCCGTGTATTCCCGTATCATCCGCTGTTAACAGACAAATTCGAGCTCGGACTCGTAAAATGGGCTGAGCATTAATGCAGATCATTGGAGCGCCATTGAAATGATACGGCGTTGAGCATAGACATAAGTTATCGCTTATTGCGTTTGTCAACTCCATGGAGGACGGAATGCAAAAGAGAGGTTTTCTGGTTTTTTTTGCAGTAGTCTATATACTGATCAGCACTTCCGGTATATGCTTTGCAAATACTGAAGTCACAGGCTCAGGTGCTGATGTCACGGACACAGGTACTGTTGAAGATGCGGGACGCGGTGCCGCAAGCAGAGTGCCGGCTCCTGATATCAGTGCTCCTTCTGCCCTGCTCATGGAAGCCGAGACCGGGCAGATCCTGTATGAAAAGAATACCGGGATCCCTCTCCATATCTCTGCAGCAAACAAGCTCATGACAGTGCTCGTAGCTGTGGAAAACGGCAATTTGTCTTCCAATGTCACGGTGAGCTCGGAGTCGGTCATTACGGAAGGATCCACACTCAATCTCGTTGTGGGTGAGAAATACCTGCTCAACGATCTTCTGCACGCCGTCATGCTGACTTCTGCCAACGATGCAGCCATTGCGGTGGCCGAGCATATTTCCTCCGGCGATATAGGGAAATTCGTCGATCTGATGAATAAAACGGCCGAAAAGCTTGGGATGGACAATACGCATTTCACCAATCCGACAGGTCTGTATGATGAAAATCAATATACTACTGCCAGCGATATTGCGAAGCTGGTGAGATATGCCACAGGAAATCCCCAGTTCAGCAACATATTCAATGCAAAGGTCAGGCTGTGGTCTGACAAGGATAAATCAAGGATGCTGACAAGTTCGAACGACTTGTTCTGGGAATACGATGGTATCCTGGGCGGCAAGACAGGATACAACACCAAAGAAAAACAGACTGTCATATGTACAGCGTCACGTTCGAACCTGAGGCTGATCAGCATAGTGCTCGATGCCCCGGACAAGACTGTATTTACTGATGCCAGTGCCCTTTTCGATTATGGCTTCGATAATTTCCGAAAGAGTACACTGGTCAGCAAAAATGAAGTAATAAAGACCGTCGAGTGGGAAGGGCATGAAGTCAGGCTTATCAGCATGAATGACATAATGTATGTGCACCCTCTGGGAGAAAGCTATATAAAGGAATTCGAAGCAAATGCCGACCTCAGTGACCCGCTGAAGAGGACGTTGCCTGCGGGCAGTGCCACTTTCATACTGAACGATGGCACCAAAGTAGTAATCAGTCTGTATCCGGACAGTGAGATCGTACCGCCGGAAGATATGAAAACCAGGATACAGAAACGGATAATGGAAAACAGGGATATTTTCCTTATAGTTGCGGTACTGGTAGCTATCGAGATACTGCTGCTCATCGTCAATGCCGGTAAGCTCATCGCGAAGTTTATCTCATTCATCCAGCGCCGCGATAAAAAAGATTCCGAATGACATGTACATCGCAAGGACATGGAGCATCGCAACGGTAAAAGATTCTTAATAACATGGTGTATCACAAAGATAAAAAGGCCTTAAAAAACCTGGAGCCTGCACATCTGCAGACCCCAGGTTTTTTGGCATTACTTCAGTTCTGTGTCATCAATACTCATATGCAATGTTCACATAAGCGGTGATTTCCATCGTGCCTGCCTGTATCGGTGTTGCGGCACCGGCCCCTTCAACACGCATGTCAGTTACGGCCCAGTTGGTCAGTGGGTTGTATCCGCCGCCTTCATTAATCGTTACGGCGCCCTTCAGCTTGACACCAAGTGCATCGGCTATCGTATTTGCTTTCCTGTTGGCTGCCAGTACTGCATTTTTCAGTGCTTCGTTATAATAGTCCTCATAATTGCTGATACCGAAGCTGATGCTGCTGCTCGTATTGACACCGCTGTCAGCCGCTGCGTCGATCACACTCCCTGTTTTGTTGAGATCTCTCACAGTGACACTCACTGAATTGTTGACACGGTAACCTGTGATCACGCTTTCGCCTGTCTCCTTTATGTAGCTGTATACAGGGCTGATAGAATAATTTACTGTCCTGATGTCCGCTTCATCGATGCCCAATGCTTTGATGGACTCTATCACCTTGTCCATGGACTCGGCATTGGCCTTTTGGGCAGCTCTGGCGTCTTTGTCTTCAGTTACGACCCCGAGACTGATGGTGGCAAAATCCGGCGAAGCAGTTACTTTCGATTGTCCGCTGACATTGATCGTCTTTTTCTGCGCTGCTTCCTCGGCCGCATCTGCCGGTGCATTGGCAAAAACCCCAAGTGCCATGACAAAAACCGCTGCTGCAACAAGCAGGATCACCGCTATAGTAAATTTGCCTTTTGCTGAAAATGACTGTACCATTTTTCCACCTCACTGACTGAATATTTTTCCTTTATTGGATTAGACGTCTGATACAGACAAAAGTTCCGGACTGGATGCAAATGACGACCATTTTCCGCATCTGTCCCCCCACCTGGCCTGAACGCGGCCGTCCATCTGCAGTTCCACTACTTCACACAGTCCGGGACAGCCGCTGCATTCAAAGCTCCTCGTTTTATAATTGCTGTTGACTGTATCAAATCCATTGAATCTTGTCACAGTATTTTTTTCATTTTTCATTTTGCTGCAGGCGATCAGCGCGGCTCCATATGCCCCCATAACATCGTATTCCTTCGGTATCGTCAGCTTCAGACCCAGGGCCTTTTCAAAAGCTGCGACAATTCCCCTGTTTGCGGCAACACCACCCTGGAATACGACAGGGCCGTGTATTTCCTTGCCTTTTGCCAGGTTATTGAGATAGTTTCTCACCAATGCTTCACACAATCCGCTGACAATGTCTTCGTTACTGTGACCGGATTGCTGCTTATGTATCATGTCCGATTCGGCAAACACGGCACATCTGCCGGCGATCCTGACCGGTGAAACTGATCTCAGCGCCAGCTCACCGAACTCTTCGATGGGGACCCCGAGCCTGGCCGCCTGCCTGTCAAGAAATGATCCTGTCCCGGCTGCACATACGGTGTTCATTGCAAAATCACAAACCACGCCATCCTTCAGCAGGATTATCTTCGAATCCTGACCGCCTATCTCAAGGATGGTCCTCACTCCGGGGACTATTGCCTGAGCGGCGATGGCATGTGTCGTTATCTCGTTTTTTACCACATCAGCTCCTGCTATGACTCCTGCCAGCTCCCGGCCGCTTCCGGTGACACCGACGCCTTTTACCTGTGCATTGGCGCACTGAGCGGAGATTTCCCTCAGTCCATCGATCAGTGACTGTATCGGCCTGCCACTGGTGCGTCTGTAGTGTTTGGTGATTATATGCCCGTTATCATCAATGGCGACCAGGTTCGTACTGACTGAACCCACATCGATTCCAAGATAACAACTTTCCTTTTTCATGTTTTCTGCTCTCCCTCCGCCTTTCCAGCATATCGACAAAAGCTTCGACCCGTGTCATATATCCGGCTTCACCGGTCATTTCGTCGATTATCAATGTCAGTACCGGTATGTCCAGATCTCTCCCGACCGACGGCAAAAGGCTTTCAGCCACGATCTCCGGCATGCACGAAAACGGGAATATCTGTATCACGCCGTCATAGCCGTTTTTTGCGTATATTGCAGTGTTTCCGATGGTTTCCTGAGCATGACCGCCAATCATCGCGCCAAGCCAGGGCTTTGCAGCTTTCGCATATTCCATGTCTCTGGGCAGATGGAGCGGCTTTTTTATCATGTGCTCGATGATCCAGTTGCTCACAGTCACTTTCCTGTCCGCTTCCACGCCAAGCCTGCCCAGCCTGTGCTGGATCCCGAAGCTGGCGAAGTGCTCGATACCGGTATATATTTCACCCACTATACCGATTTTCAGCGGATCTGCATAGGAATCCAGGGGGATCGACCTCAGTCTGGCTTCTGTTTCATCCAGCAGCTTGAGGATGTTTCTGGTTCCCCTGATTTCAAGGGCTTTGCGCCTGAATCCGTTGTATACCCTGTCTGTGGCACCACATTCCCATTCCCGCGCCCTGGTCCTGAATGCCAGCATTTCCACCTCATCAGTGCGCTTTGCGATTTGCACCGCCCTCAGCAGGATGGACGGCAGCCGCATCATCTTAGAAGTGCCGGGCACGATTTTCCGTATCCGGGAGACCAGGTCTTTTATATCTGTACCCTCAAGTGTGATCACTTCCATATCGAAGCCTGCATCCTTCAGGATTTCCCTGTGGAGCTGCGAATAGNNTATAAGAGACAGTCTTAGAAGTGCCGGGCACGATTTTCCGTATCCGGGAGACCAGGTCTTTTATATCTGTACCCTCAAGTGTGATCACTTCCATATCGAAGCCTGCATCCTTCAGGATTTCCCTGTGGAGCTGCGAATAGTATCCGAATCTGCAAGGGCCGCAGCCGCCTGCCATGATGATCGTGTCGGCACCCATCCCGTATGCCTGGATGTAGTTGCCAATGTTTATTTTCAGAGGCAGGCATACCATTTCAGGAGAGTATCTGGTACCGAGTTCCAATGCTTTTTTATTGTTGAAGGGCGGGATGACATAGTCAGCGCCGATATCATCAAGTATGGATTTTACGCAAATATATGTATTACCCAGATGCGGAAATGTAATCTTCATTCTGCCTTCTCCACTTAAGCATGTCGACAAAGGCCTCCAGTCTCGTGTTGAACCCGGCCTCTCCTGAATGCTCGTCTATAGTCATTGTTATGAATGGGATACCGTACCTGCGCCTTATATGCCTTTCGATCAGATCATTGACGAAGGAGTCGATGCCGCAGCCAAAACTTGAAAGGCATATGAATCCTTCGACTTCGCCCCGCTCAGCCATGTGCAGCGCCGCACCGTAGGCCATCCTCCCATGGTTCCAGAACATCGGCTTGGGCAGAGTGGATGCCTGCCTGTTTATGTCAACCTCTTCCACCGCCTCGATGGTCCTGACATCAACACCGTGATCCGTCAGCTTCCTCAGCAGATCCATACTGATGTACCTGTCATACACATTGTACGGGTGCCCGATCACCCCAACACAAAGCCGCTTCCCCCGGGGACACTTCTCACCTTTTCGACTCGCAGGGTGGGGACACTTCTCACCTTTT
>DGEE01000131.1:3702-14010 GCA_002385815.1 Hungateiclostridiaceae bacterium UBA3934 | reverse complement strand
TGCCTCAGAATAGCCCCCGATTTCCCGGGGACAGTGCCCACCCTTTTCACTTCCTGCCGGGAAACGGTCCTCGCCCTGCAGTACCGTTTTTCTGAACTCCTTATAGAAATGGTCCTTTCGGAAATTCCCTGAGGCCAGTTGGTAGGCTTTGACCGTCCTTCGCTTGTCCGCACCGAGCATCTCACCCATTTCTATTGCTGCTTTCAGACCGCCCCTGGCTGATTTTCTCATATTTATTTCAGTGTCGATCAATCCCGGCAGACCTTTCAGCGTATGTCTGATCATATCCGGCAACCCGCCAAATTCAGGGCAAATGTATTCATTTCCTGAGATGCTCGTGAACCTCGGCACCAATATATAGTCCACCTTGTCCCTGAGATTCAGTACATGGCCGTAAAACAGCTTGATGGGCAAACAGGCTTCATCGACACAGTTCTTTACACCGTCGTCAAGGATCCTTTTGTTGGTGCGGTCAGAAACTATGATCTCAGCTCCCAGAGCCGAGAAAAAACACTCCCAGAACGAAGCGAACCTGTAATAAAACAAACTTCTTGGTATCCCTATTTTATACACTGAAGTTCAACACCCCTGATCATATACAGGATTCTGATTTCATCTCAAACTATTATTTACATCTGAGTGAAGTTTATTCAGGACGTGCAGTATATGAGAAACCTATCTGCACCACTGGACCGTTGCTGGACTGTTGCGTCTTTCTTGTAAACATCAGGGAGTAAGAAATGACCTCGCCCCGGTGTCAAAAAAGTGAGAACTGTCCCTCCCAAATGGTAAAAAAGGTGAGAAGTGTCCCTCCCAAATGGCAAAAAAGTGAGAAGTGTCCCCCTCGAAAATTTAAAAGTGAGGACCGTCCCTCCCAAGTGATGAAAAAGTGAGAACTGTCCCCCCTCGGGAACCGTACCTACCCCGGAAGTCTGACCCCGGAATCCATATAAAAACCCGGTATCCGTCTGGATACCGGGTTTGTCAGCTTTAATGAGATTTTGTTTGTCAGGCTTTGCCGTCGCAACCGAGCACGTGGACGATTTTGTGCTTCACGAGATCCTTGATGGCCTGCCTTGCAGGTCCCAGGTACTGTCTGGGATCGAAGTGAGAAGGATTCTGTGCGAAGTATTCGCGGATCGTTGCAGTCATGGCAAGTCTCAGGTCCGAGTCGATGTTGATCTTGCAGACAGCGGACTTTGCTGCCTTCCTGAGCATATCTTCCGGAACACCTTTTGCACCTGGCATGCTTCCGCCGTATTTATTGATCTTGTCCACCAGTTCCGGGATAACTGAGGAAGCACCGTGGAGAACTATGGGGAATCCGGGCAGTCTCCTGGCGATCTCTTCAAGTATGTCGAATCTGAGCTTCGCCTCGCCCTTGAATTTGAAAGCTCCATGGCTTGTCCCTATTGCAATGGCAAGTGAGTCGACACCTGTCCTGCTGACGAATTCCTCGACCTCATCCGGCTTCGTGAAAGCAGCGTCTTCCTCGGACACGTTGACGTCGTCTTCTATTCCTGCCAGTCTGCCCAGCTCGCCCTCAACGACAACTCCGCGTTCGTGAGCATAATCGACAACCTGCTTTGTCAGCTTGATGTTCTCTTCGAAGGGAAGATGCGATCCGTCGATCATGACAGATGTGAAACCACCGTCGATGCATGCTTTACAGAGTTCAAAGCTGTCGCCGTGGTCAAGGTGCAGACAGATCGGAAGTCCTGTTTCTTCAACAGCAGCTTCCACCAGCTTCATGAGATAAGTATGGTTGGCATATCTTCTTGCACCTGCTGATACCTGCAGGATCAGCGGAGCATTAACTTCTTTCGCGGCCTCTGTGATCCCCTGTACGATCTCCATGTTGTTGACGTTGAAAGCTCCTATGGCATAACCACCTTCATAGGCTTTTTTGAACATTTCAGTAGTAGTAACCAATGGCATAAATAACAACTCCTTTGCTTATATAGATTAATATTGCTTATCAGTGCTGAAAATTATGTACTGCAAACGCAATATTCGAAAGGCATACCTTTGTGCGGCATAAAAACCTTTCCCGGACGCGTTCGGCAAGGTGAAATGCGGATCAGGAAACCTTGCAGTCGATCCTGCATCTTCGACCTCGTTATTAATTTGTCATATTCATTCTACCAGATTCGATGTCAAAATCAAGAGTAAAACATATTTTTGGCATAAAAAAAGGTACTGCTTTGATTGGCTGAAAATAAGGCTTGATTACCAAAGAGCTGCTCTGGCCGGGCAGATATCTGCCTGCGCAAAACTGCAAAAAACAGGACCATGGCTTTGGAACAAAGAGCATGGTCCATATTGTCGAAATGTACACGACATTCTCCATATGCTTATTTATCGGTTTCCAAGTCGGTCTGCGAAGAGCACATCCCTGCAGTGGAGCATTCCTTGCTGTACGGACAGCCGGAGCATTTCACGCCGTTTTTTCTGTCAATCACTATCTTTGCTATCGCACCTGCTATTATAGCCCCAATTACAAGAAACACGATGATATTCTGCCACATATCAAGCCACCTCCTTAACTCCTGCGGAAGCACGCTGCTCCTTCCTGTGCATCAGGTGTATGAGGAGCCCTATGAAGAAAGCAACTGCCAGGAATCCCGGTATCACAGCATTCCCAAAGCTTCCGGTGGTGATGAGCGTGCCGATCTGATATACCAAGTAAGCTACTGTGTAACCCATTCCAAACTGGAATCCTATGGCCGCCCACAGCCATTTCCTGCTTCCCATCTCCGCATTCATGGCACCTATGGCCGCAAAGCACGGTGGCGTAAAGAGGTTGAACATCAGGTAGGCCAAAGCGGAAACAGATGTCAGCCCCAGCACTGCTGCCACGTCACCGGCACCGGAAACAAGGACGAATTCCTCTGTGTCGATGAAATTGCTTATGCTGTACACTACAGCCAGCGTTCCTACAACATTCTCTTTTGCGATAAAACCGGTAAGGGCGGCTGCGGCAAGCTGCCATGCACCGAAACCAAGGGGTATCAGAAGGACCGCAAACGGTGTCGCCAGGGTTGCCAGGATGCTTGTGCTTTGCATACCTTCTTCAACGGGCTGGAAGCTCCATGTGAATGCCTGCATGATGTGAACAAGTGCGTTGCACACCAGGATAATAGTACCTGCCTTAATGATAAAGGCCTTTGCCCTGGACATCATGGATATGAATGCGCGTTTTATGCTCGGCAACCGATATTCCGGAAGCTCCATTATGAAAAACGACCTGACCGGGCTTTCCCTGACGATCCTTCGGATTATAAGCGCCCCGACGATGACGATGGCAATGCCCATGAAGTACATGGTCGTTCCGACCCAGGCCGCATCTTTGAAGAAGACCCCTGCAAACAGCGCTATGACCGGCAATTTGGCTCCACACGGCATAAACGGTGTGAGCATGGCTGTCGTCCGGCGCTGGCGCGGATCACGTATCGTCCTGGTGGCCATGACTCCGGGTATCGCGCAGCCGGTCCCGAGGATCATTGGGATGATGGACCTTCCGGAAAGCCCTACTTTTTTAAGATAGCGATCCATAACGACTGCGACACGAGCCATATATCCGCAGTCCTCCAGAAGTGCCAGAAGGAAAAACATGACCATGATCAGCGGCAGGAATCCCACAACGGCACCGACGCCACCAATGATCCCGTCCAGCAATAATGCACTCAGCAGCGGTGATACCCCATCACCGAGCAATCCCTCCACATAGGCATATAAACCGTCGATCCAGCCAACGAAATAGTCGGCCAGCAGCGGTCCCAACCATACCTGTGATATGGAAAATACAGCAAATATCACAACGGCAAAAATGGGGATCCCCCATATCTTATGGGCTACAATGCGGTCCACCGCATCCTGTATCGTCAGCCTTGAGCTGTCGATTTTCCGGACCTCCACTTCCTCCACCAGCTTATCCACGAAAGCAAACCTTTCGCGGTCGGCAGCTTCAACACCAGCTCTGTCTGTGTCGTCCAAACCGGCCGGACTGCTGAAAGGCGCTTCCTGACCTTTACCTCTGACCTCTGCAGCAGCAGCGATCAGTTCGGCAAGGCCTTTCTTCCGGGTGGAAGATGTTTCGATCACTTTGCATTTCAGTTTTTCTGCCAGCTTATCAGTATTGATGGTGATACCCTTTCTCTTCACCTGGTCTATCTTATTGAGAGCAATGACTACAGGGATACCCAGCTCCAGCAGCTGTGTCGTGAAAAACAGGCTTCTGCGCAAGCTGGCGGCATCCACTATGTTGATTATCACATCAGGATCCTCATCCCTGATAAAATTGCTGGTAATGCATTCTTCAGATGTGAAGGGTGAAATGGAGTATGCTCCGGGAAGATCCACCGCACGGATCGTACTTCCGGTCCTGTTCAGCTCCCTTTTGACATCTCCTTCTTTTTTGGCAACAGTCACACCGGGCCAGTTACCCACGTGTTCGATCCTGCCGGTGATCGCATTGAATAAAGTAGTCTTCCCGCTGTTCGGGTTGCCTGCAAGTGCTATCCTCATGATTGTCCTCCTGGATGTATACAACTTGTTCGTGTTTTGTTAGCTTAAGCTAACATTTAAAGCAAAAAAAAGTGCATTGTGACAGACCGGCTATCCCTATATCAGGATAGCTCTGGCCAATTCCTTGTCAATGCTGTATCTTGCATCCTTTACATGTATGATATAGTTATCTGCCAATACTGAGATAACCGTCACTTTTTCGCCCTCAAAGCATCCCAGGGTGAACAGGAAATCTTTCATGCACTTGTCCTCCGTGTCGATCCCCCTGATGTTGTAAGTGCAGTTGACCTTGGCATGTGTAAGATTCTGCTGTTTTACGGCATCCAGTTTCCTGTTTTTCGCCTTACGATTGAACAACAAGTTAGTTATTGCCAGTTCCATGTTGACCTCCTGTATCGCATTTACTATGATGTACTATCCTCCAAATAAGCCTCTATTGCCTCCATCATTTTATCAGAAATGACGTGTTCCATCCTGCACGCATTGTTTGCCGCTTCTTCCGGACTGAGTCCCAGAGACTTCTCCAGAAAACTGGCGATGGTGCAGTGTTTGTGATAGATCTTTACAGCGAGGGCTTCTCCTTTTTCGGTCAGGGTAATGTGTCCGTAGGTCTCCTTGTTGATGAGGCCTTCTTCCTTCAAGCGGTTCATCGCCTTAGTCACGCTTGGTTTCGTTATGCCGAGTCTTTCGGCTATATCAGCCACATGGGCGTGATCATGATCGCTTTCAAGGATGTATATGGTTTCCAGATACATTTCCTTTGATTTGTTAAAATTCATCCAGTGATTCCTTTCGCATGATCTATCAGATCCCTGGTGTTAGCCTGGGCTAACTCTCTAAGAGTATTTTACTGCTTTTTTATTCAGTTGTCAATGATTTTTACAGCGCAGACATGGCTTCTTCCGCTTGCATGCAGAATCCGGACGCCGGGCACTGCTCCCGGACACTTATCTAAGGCAGATGCCATGCCAACAAGTGTCTGAACGTCGTACCCGGCACCTTTTTCAGAGACTGAAAGGTCCCTCGTCATCGACCTGGTCGAATTTGATGTCAAGATAGCGGGCTGCTTCGCGCAAGGCAGGGAAATAGCTGCCGTAAGCGCAGCCCACATGATGGATGTACGGACCGAATATGAATTTTTCTTCCCACCGCTTCCAGTTTTCCGTCTCAAGATACACATATGTGCCGTTGGTCTCTGTCCCTGTGGTGGCCTTCCCTTCGCCAGCGAAGAGCTGATAGACACCGTTGAGGTCATCGAACCGGCAAACAGTCAGTTTGCCCTTCCTGAGCCTGAACTGCTCCACGCCGTTGACGAGCTTTGCCCCGCAGGACGGATCCTTCAGTGAATACGGAAAACAGCCGCAGTGCCAGAGAAGCTCGGAGTTATCATTATTAGGATCGCGTATGGTAAGGTCGGCAAGAAAAACCGGCCCCTCATCAAGTGAACATGCCCTCAGGATCGCCATGGTAACAGCACCGTTCACATCCGTCTCACAGGAGATGGGATAACCGTCGTCGGCCATTTCGCCCAGTACGCTGCATATCATGACTCCAAACTGGTCTTTGGCTGTCCAGCATTCCATCGCACCAACAGTACAGTTGTTCTCGAGCATCTTTTTCTTCACAGCCAGCTTCAGCGCCGCTGACCGCTTCACCAAATCCTCCGGCATGGCCGAGCAGTCCATCCTGTTTTTCAGATCAGCCAGATAGCTTCTGAAAAATTCACCGTTTTCTCTCTCGATTGCAGTGGCTTCATCCACAACCTCATGGATTTTGACTGGTACGGTAGTGATGCCGAACTTCGTCATCAAGTCGCCTTCATTTGCTGTAACACTCAGGAATGGCCCCGGCCTGGCTCCAAACTTCGCGATGCGCAGGCCTCTCAGCGCCTTCAGGACTGCCACGGTCCTGATGAAATTGGTGTATCCGTCACTGAATTCACTGCTTTCAGTGGCACAGTTGAATATATAGCTGAACCTGACACCATAGCGCATCAATACTTTGGTGCAGGCAAACATCCCGCACTGGGTGTCGCGTCCCCGGGCTTCGTCAGTATTGGGCCGCTCATCCCTGGGCCCCCATATCAGCGTCGGAACCATAAGTGCCGCAGCAACCGAGGCTGACACCTGCTCTTCACCAAAATCACAGTGAGGTATGAACAGTGCATCGATGCCTGCCGCTCTGAATTTGGCGATGACTTTGTCCGTATCCGTTGTCCTGTACATTATCCCATTTTCACATATATCATCGATATCCACGATTTCCACAATGCCTGGTTTGATGCTGCGAATAACGGCCATGAACCTGTCCTTCTGGCGCTTCGCCTCTTCCATGCTCAGAAAGCTTCGTTTGGTCGGTGCAACTCCAAGTGTGATCTTTGTTTCATATTTACGGCTGTATAGTTCCGACATTGGACAACCCCCTCTTATATAACTCCACTCGTTTATCAATTTCTGTGTAATCGATCTTTCCTGTTTCCATGAATTTCAATGCTGTCGCCATATCAGGTATACCGGCCCTGCCTCCCTGACGGGTGCACTTGATGGATGCCACGGCGTTGGAGAAATCTGAACACTGTCGGATGGTCCAGCCCTGAAGCAGTCCAGCGAGAAATGCACCATGGAAAACATCTCCCGCCCCTGTTGTGTCGACTACCTCCACCGGATATGTCTCCAGTTTGAAGAAGCCCTCATCGCAGAGACCGACACAGCCTTTGCCGCCCAATGTAAATACAACGGCTTTCGGACCCATGTCCAGTATTTTTCTGCAATTCTCCTCATAGTCTCTGTTGCTGAACAGCGCCTCATATACGAATTCAGAAGCTATGAAGTAATCGATCAGATGGATCTGCTCCATCATCGCTTCGGAATATGTGTCCGCATCGATGAATATTTCAGCCCCCGCCTGCTTTGCCGTCGTGCAGCACCAGATGGCGGTCTCGTCCATGTTGGATACAAAAAAGAAACGTGTCTGTTCCAGCTTGCGGTGATCTATTTCTTCAATGGAACACGGTCCGGCGCTTCCATGGTGGAACACGAAGCTTCTCCCGCCGGTCTCCCGGTCGCTGATAACAATGGATAGCGAAGTGGACGAATTGCTTCTGACCACCATGCCGGAGGTGTCTATTCCGTGCTGCTCAAAGTCCCACAGACAAAAGCGGCCAAAGCTGTCATCGCCGACAGCTCCAAGTATCGCACACCTGGCACCCAGCCGGGCGGCAGCCACCATCCCTGTCGAAACCTTGTTGCCGCCCTGCCAGCTCAGGCTGTTTACACGGGCTCCCCCGTTGGGCTTCGGGAAGCTGTCCACAGTGGTCAGCAGATCCATGCATGGCATATCTATTCCTACAACATCGTACATGTTTGCCTCCTGTTGCGTTTGCAGTGTTTGGCACCATTAGTCTGCAGTCCCGATATCAGCCGCCAGACTGATCTGGGGCCATCCTGAATGCGGTCCGGTCCATGCCGGTAAAGACTTGATTATTGGCAACTCAGCCGGCATCACTGATAATAGTATGAGAGACCGCTATATCGTAAACCGGTTGGGATTCAGCAGACGGATCTTCTTACGGACGAAGTCGATGATGGCTTCTTCTGATTCCCTGGTAAGCTTGAAAAACGATCCTTTCTTCTCGTCTTCACCCATACCTTTGCCGAAAATCCGATATATCGCACGGTCATATTCCGTTGCTATGTTGAATTTGCTTATCCCCAGTTCCACGCTTTCCTGAAGCTGATCTTCCGGGATGTCCGAACAGCCATGGAGCACCAGCGGTATGTCCAGAGACTTGCGCAGCGCCCTGATCCGGTCCATGTCCAGCCTGGGCTCCCGGATATACGCTCCGTGAGCATTGCCGACAGCGACTGCAAGGGAATTACAGCCGGTCACGGCAACAAACCCCACCGCCTGCTCCACGGAGGTATACCTGCTGGAATCCACTATGTCCTCAAGATTTGCGCCGGAGCCCACATAGCCCAGCTCCGCTTCCACATCCACCCCGAATACCGATGCAGTACGTACCACTTCTGCAGTCAGTCTGACATTTTCTTCGAAAGACAATGCGGAGCCATCCACCATTACAGACGGAAAACCATCCCTTATTCCGGCAACGGCCGTCTCATATTTGTTGGAGTGGTCCAGATGCACTGCCACAGGCACACTTGCCTTCTTAGCCATATCCTTTGCGATGACCGCAACATACCGGCATGGCATGTGCTCCCCGAATCCGGGATAATATTGTATGATAATGGGCACTCGCTCAGCTTCGGCGGCCTGGATCGACCATTTGATGGTTTCGTAGCTGAATACGTTTATAGCTGCTACACCGTATTTTTTAGACATTGCATGTGTAAGTAGTTCATTGACTTTTACAAGTGACATGTGCCTTTTCCTTTCATCAATATATAAACGGCAGGATACAGCCGAAATGAAGCTACTATCCAACGTGGTCTCTGCCGGTGTATCCCGCCGGAACTCTGTGTTCACATTGCTGTTACTCTTCTATTATCTCAGTGGAGAAAAACAGAGCGTATCTTGGCAGTGTATCTGTAAACCTGCGGCTGGCTTCGTCGATTTCCGCATATTCCTCCTCAGTAAATCTCCACCCGGTAGCTTCGATGTTCTCCCTGGCCTGTTTTACATTTTTGGCCCCTACGATGGGAGCGGTGATGCCAGGTGTCATGAGAAGCCAGTTGATGGCACCCTGGGCGGGTGTCTTCCCGTGTCTTGCCGAAACATCCTTCAGTACTTCGGTCACATCAAGGCAGCGCTGGTAGTTTTCCGGCTGGAACAGTGCAGCACGTCTGCGCCCGTCAGTGAAGACATCGGTCTTTTTATACTTGCCTGTAAGAAGGCCTTGTGCCAGAGGGCTGTAAGGTACGATACCTATATCGTTTTCTAAGCAGAACGGCAGGAGATCCTTGTCATGATACCGCCACAGCAGGCTGTAACACGGTTGGATCACATCCACAGGCCCATAGCGCATTGCTTCCTTCTGCTGCTCCAGACTGAAGTTGGAAAGTCCTATGGCCCTGATCTTGCCTCTTTCTTTAAGCTCAAGCATTGCTTCCATCGACTCACCGATGGGTACATCGTCAACAGGATAGTGCAGGAAATAGACATCGAGATAGTCGGTGTTCAAATTCCTGAGACTTCTCTCACATGCCTTGATCAGCCGGTCGCGGCTCATATTATGCTTAAAGACTTTGGAAATGACCACACACTTGTCTCTGTCGGTTCCTTCGAGGGCTTTTGCCAGGACGGTTTCTGAGTGTCCGTTGCCATACACTTCAGCAGTGTCGAATGTGTTGACACCCAACTCCAGTGAAGCCCTAATTGCTTCGACAGAATCCCGGTCGGTCACATCGCCGAAATATCCGCCCCCCATCGCCCAGCACCCGAGTATGATCTCAGAGACTTTCACATCACTTTTACCCAGCGTTCTGTAATCCATAAGCTACCCTCTTCCTGTTTTTTGATGATTTATATATTAATTAATAGAAGCAGAATTGGCTTCCATAACCATTTTATTCGGGAAAAGTTAGTTTGTCAATAAAGTTTTAAAACTAACATTCGTAATCTAATTGCAAAACTTTATCAATGCGAGTATAATTTATACGGTGGCAAATATTCGCCGGTTTGACCGGTTGGTCTGTTTTGCATGCATGCAGGCAGATCAGTTCGATACCATGCACAGGCGGGATCTGTAAAGGTATGGACTCAATGCACTGGATGATTATTCTGAATAACTGATGAACAGATAAGGAGAATCTATGACACAGG
>DGEE01000131.1:1634-3415 GCA_002385815.1 Hungateiclostridiaceae bacterium UBA3934 | reverse complement strand
CGAGCCTGAGCAAGACAACGGTAAAGAAGATATTGCAAAGCCTGTCGGAGGATGGACTGGTCTGTTCTGTCGGAAAGGGAGCTTCAACAGAAGAAGGCGGAAAAAAACCGGAACTTTTCGCATTCAATAAAAATATTAAATATATTGTGGTGCTGTACCTCGGGACCCTTACATTGCTGAATATGGGTTCGGAACCATTGGACAGCATCAGCCTGCCTGCCGGGTTTTCAGCTTATTCCTACCGCCAGACACTGATGACAATGGCTGAAAACATCCGTATACTGATGGAACGCAATGATATCAGAAAGGAAAACCTCGCTGCGATCGTTATTGGCATGGCCGGGATCATAGATCCGAAAAACGGCATCATCTGCAATGCTGTCCACCGTCCAAACTGGCCTCACAATCTCAATATCAGCAGCGATTTGGCAGAAGTCCTGGAGATGGATGTACCCGTCTATCTCAACAACGGGATCGCTTTTATGGGATATGCCGAATTGCTGAACCTGGGAGATGCTATATTTGGCACACTTGTAACCCTTTACTCGGATAAACACACAGGTGGCTGTGTTTTCAGGAAAAATGAATTGATAAATGGTGAACATGGGTCCATGGGAGAGTTTGGACATATGACCGCAGATCCGTATTCCGAAAGAAAATGCATTTGCGGGGCCAGGGGATGCTTTGAGGTCATGGTTTCCTGTGAGCGCATGTTTGAAGAAGCACGCAGGCTGTATAAGGAATACCCCGTTTCGCCTCTTTACACCGCTGCCAAAAAAGGCACTCTTACATATACGGACATTTTCACTGCTTCCAACCAGGGCGATCCCTTTGCCTGCAGATTGGTCGATGAGATCGTAATCTGGTATGGCATCCTCATACGCAATGTCATACTTGCCCACGATCCCCAGATCATTATCCTGCGCGGAACATACCAGTCGGCCGGAGAGTATTTCCTTGACCGGCTTCGCAAAGAAGTCGGATCATCGGACATATTCCGTTACCGAAAGGAAATCCGTATCATCTACTCCAACATCGATGACATGGACGCTGTTCTGCTGGGAGCCGGCTATTTTGTGTGGAACAAATTTCTGAATGAAAAGTTCCCTTTCTGCTGATATCCCGGATCCCGGGCTCTGAACCCTGAGGCTTATCGAATATGTATTTGAGCACCGCCGATATTTTACATCTTTAATTGCATTTTAGGACATATTATGCTATATTTTAACTTGATTTATTCAGGAGGTGTGTTTATGAGCGAACTAAGAGGAGCAGCAATATTCGGTCAGTCGGGCGGACCGACTTCAGTTATCAACGCCAGCGCTTGCGGCGTTTTTCAGGAAGCACTTAAGCAAGAATGCATTACTGCAGTTTATGGTGCAGCACACGGCATCAAAGGTGTGCTTGAAGAAAAATTCTATGATATGGGCCAGGAAGATCCATACGAGTTGGAGCTTTTGAAGACCACGCCTTCCTCGGCATTGGGTTCGGTTCGTTACAAGCTGAAAGATGCTGAAGAGGACGATACCGATTACAAGAGACTGCTGGAAGTATTCAAGAAGTACAATATCAGGTATTTCTTCTACAACGGCGGCAACGATTCAATGGACACCTGCAACAAGATCAGCAAGTACATGCAGTCTGTCGGGTACGAGTGCAGAGTGATGGGCGTACCCAAGACCATCGACAACGACCTTTGGGGAACGGATCACTGTCCCGGATACGGCAGTGCAGCGAAGTACATCGCCACTTCCATCATGGAAGTATATCATGACGCCCGG
>DGEE01000131.1:0-1382 GCA_002385815.1 Hungateiclostridiaceae bacterium UBA3934 | reverse complement strand
GTATACAGAAAGCAAAACAATGTCATCATTGCAGTATCTGAGGGTGTCAGGGACAAAGACGGCAAGTACATCTCCGAATACGGTTCTGATCTGGCGAAAACCAAGGATGCGTTCGGCCATGCACAGTTGGGCGGACTGGCTTATACCCTCGCAAATATCCTGAAGGAGAAAACCGGCGCGAAGGTGCGCGGCATAGAGTTCAGCCTTCTGCAGAGATGTGCAGCTCACTGCGGATCGCTGACAGACGTGAACGAAGCTTATATGGCAGGTCAGATGGCTGTCAGATATGCTGTCGAAGGCAAAACAGACTACATGGTGGCTTTCGAAAGAGTTGCAGGACCTGAGTACAAGTGCGTCACCAAGCTTATCAACCTTACTGACGTAGCAAATACTGAGAAAAAGATACCGCGTGAGTGGATAAACGAAGCAGGTAATGGTCTTAAGCAGCCATTCATCGATTACGCACTGCCACTTATCCAGGGCGTATCGGCTCCTCCGCTGGAAAATGGTCTGCCCAGATTTGCAAAGCTCAAAAAAGTTCTTGCAACGAAATAAATTATTTCGTTACTTTTTGGGGGTCAGGTCTGACCCCCTTTTCATTTTGCTGCTGAAAAGCCGTGGTAGCCCAGCAGTTTGCCCAATGACCAGTATTTACCCTGAGAATAGCATATGAGGTCTGTTTTTTCCAGAATGAGCCTCCCTTTTTCGTCGAAAAGGGATTCGTCAGCCTGTACTGCAACCACCTCTGCGATGAACATATCATGGCTGCCAAGCTCCAGCACTTTCTTTACCACACATTCCAAAACGACCGGGCTTTCATCTATTACAGGCACATCTATGACCGAGGCTTTCTTTGGGGTAAGGCCGGTCAATTGGAATTTGTCAACGTCACGACCGGATTTTACTCCGCAAATATCAGTGGCATATGCCAGCTTTTCCGTTGTAAGGTTGACTGCAAACTGACCTTTTTCGCTGATGAGTTTATGAGAGTATCTCTCTTTCCTGACGGATATGGACACCATCGGCGGGTCGGAATTCACTGTGCCCGCCCAGGCAATGGTGATTATGTTGGGTTTCCCCGCTGAGTCGGCACATGTCACCATTACTGCCGGCACCGGGTTCAGCATAGTCGAAGGTTTCCAGTTTTGTTTTGCCAATTTTATCCCCTCCCTGTTCAATGATATTGATATTGCCGCCATTTTGTCAATAAATGAAATCCTAACTGCCAAAAAGGTGAGAACTGTCCCCCCTCCAAATGATGAAAAGGCGAGGACCGTCCCGACTTTTATGCTCCTTGTTCGCTGTATTTTTTCTCTGCTGTGGCGTGGACCGCCGGCATCGAAAGTGCGCCGAGGATTCCGGCTAGCACGGCGATTGGAGCA
>DGEE01000086.1:2857-4867 GCA_002385815.1 Hungateiclostridiaceae bacterium UBA3934 | reverse complement strand
AGATGTGTATAAGAGACAGCCTTCAAGCTCTACAGGCTCGAATATCGCTATGGGGTTGATGAGTCCCGTCCGCGATGCACTCCACTCTATTTCCCTGACCACAGTCTCCTTCATCTCATCACGCCACTTAAAGGCAATCGAGTCCCTCGGAAACCTGGATGTCGCTCCCAGAGATTCGCTGTACCCGATCTCATCGAAAGCCAGAACCAGCCCGTCAGTCGGCATATCATTCCCCTCGACCTGGTCGGCAAACCACCTGACTGCTTCCTCGATGCTTTCCTCATCGACCATACGGTATTCAACGATATCGAACCCCTGAGACCTGAGCCATTCAAGCTGTGCAGCCCTGGAATCACCAAAGTCATCGTAATTGGCTTTCACCAGTGAAAAAGCGTAAAAACTCACATTTCTTTCTGAAGTCACCTTGTTGTTCAACTGGCGCACCGAACCACTGCAAAGATTTCTCGGGTTTTTATACTTTATGCTTGCATCAATAATCTCATCATTGATCCTTTTGAAATCAGAATAGCTTATAACAGCCTCGCCCCTCAGGATCAGGTCTCCCTTAAACGGGATGACAAGGGGGATGTTTTTAAAAACCTTCACATTGTTCGTCACCACTTCGCCGACTTCACCATTTCCTCTCGTAACTGCCTTTTCAAGATGGCCACCCCTGTATGTCAATACAAGGGTAAGACCGTCCAGCTTCCACGAGAGCAGCCCCTTCCGGCCTCCGAGCCATGCTCTCAATGCTGTGATATCCTTGGTTTTGTCAAGGGAAAGCATGGGTTTTTCATGCCTTTCCTTGGGCAAGGCTGACAGAAGCTCGTAACCGACCCGGACACTAGGACTGTTGGAAAGCACCGTACCTGTCTCTTTTTCCAGTTCCACCAGTTCATCATAGAGCCTGTCATATTCATAATTGGACATTATCTCTCGGTTTTCCTGATAATACGCTTTTGCTGCCTTGTTCAGCAGTTCTATCTTCTCTTTCATCAGCTGTATCTTATCCATAAAAACCTCCAAAGCTCAAATTCTCAGGCATGACAGGTATTATGCAGCCTTTCGTTTCCCCCTGACTGATGTTGTCCTCCTCTTTCCCAACATAGTGAAATATATGGCACAACACGCGATAATGAACCACAGTATGCCCCATACTACAGCCGGGACGCCTGTCATGTGTTCCAGCTGCACAGCGTCAGTAAGAGGCCGCACCGCTCCCCAGCCAGATATCAGGCCGAGCTTCCTGTTGATCTCCAGCAGTATCGTGTCTACGAAAGTGTCATATACGGCATAAGCGGCACAAACTACTCCGATTATGTCCACTACCCAGTCATTGAGCTTGTCATTTCTCATCATATAGATAATAAGTACGATCCCTGCAAAAATAGCAGCATATATGATCGTAAATACTGATTTTCCATATGCGATGGCCATGCCCAGCAACAGTATGGCAGAAACACCAAGTATATATTTTCTGACAAAGGTCTTTTTCAGCTTCAGAATGAGCAGGGCAAAAAAAACGCTGCCCAGGTAACCTCCATTTGCGATCATGAATGCTGAGAATCTATCTTTCGGAAGCGTCAGTGCATAGCCGCTCTCGTTGAAATTGATCCTGAACCCGGTTATACCGTGCCCGAAAATGACTGCCATAAGTGAATGGCCCAATTCATGCAGAAAAACCGAGAGTATCTTCAATGGTTTTATTATGATGGTATTCCATAGCGCCATTGCAGCAATAAGTATGACTGTATATCTTCCGCTCTGCCTCATCCCGACCCCCATAACAAAATAGTGCATATTTACTGCATCTGAATACGCAACTATTATTATACTTCTTTCAGATGCCAAAATAAAGACCGGGACAAATAGCAGCGGCTATTTCCCCCAACAGGTCTAATTGATATACCTGTCTACATCATCAAGACCGATCCCCTGATGGAGGGCTATGTTCAGTCCATTTGCCACGACCTTCGAAACCCTTCTTATCACATCGTCGATCTCCTTCGG
>DGEE01000086.1:0-2594 GCA_002385815.1 Hungateiclostridiaceae bacterium UBA3934 | reverse complement strand
TAGAAATCTGTTCCCTGCTGAGCCTGTTCTATCAAGCTGTCCAGCACCATATCGATGGTATCGTTGGCCATCGTGGCAGCATCCACGACTGTAGGGATGCCTATTGCCAGCACCGGCACTCCAAGCGTATCTTCAGACAACTCCATCCTCTTGTTTCCGACACCGGAGCCGGGTGCAATACCAGTATCCGCAATCTGTATGGTCGTGTTGACCCTTTCCAGTTTCCTGGCAGCAAGCGCATCGATGGCTATTACATAATCAGGACGTATCCTGTCCACTATCCCCTTCACTATTTCTCCAGTCTCTATCCCTGTGATACCCAGGACTCCCGGCGCTACGGCACAGACCGGCCTGACGCCTTCATCGACCTGATCAGGCAGATACTCCAGCAGATGTCTGGTCACCATCATATTGGACACCACCTTCGGCCCAAGAGCATCGGGAGTGACATTCCAGTTCCCCAGTCCCACCACCAGTGTCAGTGTTTTGTCATCCAGCTTCATAATACCTGTCAGCTCTCTGGCCAATGCCCTGCAGGTATCTTCATAAAGATCCCTGTCATTTTCCTTCAGACCTGGCACCTCAAGCGTGATATAGTTGCCCATTGGCTTCCCTATGGCTATCTCACCGGTGCGCGATGTGACCCGGACCCTGGTGATTTTTATCCGTTCATCGCCGTCATTCTCCACTTCGACACCTGGTATATCCTGTTGTGCTTCCTGCTCCTTCACCGCTCTCTCACGCAGAAGCTCATGGGCTTCAAGGGTCAGATCCGTTCTTACATTTCGCGATCCTGTCATTTTTCAAATTCTCTCCTTAGCATTATGTTGACGATATTTTAGATCGTGCCATGGTATAGTTTTTCACAAAGTCCACGGAAAAATAAGCAGAAATAGTTATCATACTGTTTATTAACCTTGCTTTTTGAAAATGTTCGTGGTAGAATATCTGATGTTGAAAAAAAACAGATCGCAGGAGGTGAAAGGTTTGGCGAATTCAAGATCTGCTGCTAAAAGAGTGGAAATCATAAGAAAAAAGACTCTCAGGAACACAATGAGAAAATCTGCGCTCAGGACTTCCATCAAAAAGTGCAAAGAAGCCATAGCAGCAAACGACGAGTCGGCACAGGACATATTGAGGGCTACTATAAAAGCTATTGACAGGGCAGTAGCCAAGAACGTACTCCACAGGAACACCGCTGCGAGAAGAAAATCACAGCTTGTCAGGGCATTCAATGCTGCAAGCAAGTAATCCCCGCAGCCAGGCTGTATCATAAACAAACAAAAAAGCACGAGCATCAAATGGACAACTCCAGGCGGCCGGGCTTTTTTATTTTGCACAGATGATGGCTGCGGCGAACTCATGTCAGGCAAATCATCAGCGATTTCATTTTTGTTGGGTCGTGGAATTTATACTCTGTTGTGCTGTGCGATCTTTATTTAGCTGAAAGGCTTGTGATCAGAAGCTCTACCGCTGCTCTATCCTTCAGCCTGCCGCTCTTAACAGCCACATCCAGTTCAAGTCCCGTTGCAACAGCTTTTTCAAGACTGCTCATGTCAAAGCTGGCTGCCTGCCTCATCACTTTCTCTGCTATGAAAGGCGGTACTTTGAGAAAAGAAGCTATTTCGCTCCTTCCAGCGCCATCCCGCACCATCAACTTTGTCTGTATGAGCTGCCTGAACTGTCTGGCTATCATAAATGTGATCCTGGGCATAGGCTCTCTCAGTGCAACCATGTCATTGAGGATAGCAAGCGCGGTGCGGCTCCGCTTTGCTGCCAAAGCATCTGTTAAGTCGAAGACTCTGCTTTTAATGGATCTTGTACAGACCTTTGCAACATCCTCCTCCTTTATCATCCTGCGGTCCCCTGCATAGGCACACAGCTTATTGAGCTCATTGAGTATGTCATCCATGGAAGGCTCACAGTAATCCACTATCATCGCCGCTGTCCTGGGAGACGTGTCATGCTGCATCTCTCTCAGCCTCTTTATCACCCATTCCGTCAGCTCAGCGGGTTTCCTATAGTCAAACTGCACCACAAGTCCGTGTTCCGCTACTATGCTCACATATTTCAGCCTTTTATCGATTTCCTTCTCTATAAAAACGAGACAGATATGCTCAGGCAGATCCTGCAAAAATTCAGCAAGTTCATCGCCGCCTTTTCCTCTGCCTTTCGTTCCCTTTGACTTTTCTACGGGATCCGCAGCTCCATCATCTTTCTTTTTCCCTGACTTAAAAAGCCCCGAATCCCTGACTATTACCATCCTTCTGTCACTGAAAACCGGCGATGTACGGCAATTCTCGATGATTTGCGCCGGTGTCACCTTACCGTTGAGGACCGTCTTGTTCAGAACCTTGAACTCTTCATCCAGAATAGTCTTTTCAATATGCTCACAGTAGTTTCTGATAAGGTATTCTTCAGCACCGAAAAAAAGATAGAGTTTGCCTATCCTGTTTTCCTTGATAGATTTCCAGAGTATTTTGTCATTCCCCGCATATGGGTTTTTAGGTGCCATACATCTCAACTCTCTTCCGGTACTTTCCTTGATTTTATCAGTACAGCAGCCCTTTTTCAAGATGAGCAGACACGCCAGA
>DGEE01000068.1 GCA_002385815.1 Hungateiclostridiaceae bacterium UBA3934 | reverse complement strand
CAGAAGAAGAAACAGAAAAGACGCAGAAGACGGCAGTGAATATGATGCGCTGTAAAGCAGTTTGTCCAAAATCTGCTGCAAAACCATCAAAAAATGTGCCTCTAATATATCATACATTATTAAACCCCTTGAGGAGCAGGTCCCCAAGGGGTTTTCTGGTCGGAGTGACAGGACTCGAACCTGCGGCATCTTGGTCCCAAACCAAGCGCGCTACCAACTGCGCTACACCCCGACGGTCTGTGTTCAGACGCAAAGTATATTTTACTATACACTGCTTAAATAATCAATAGTTATGTGCTGCCAGCGATACAACCGTGCTGCCTGCACCCACATGCCCACAAGGCGTTTTAACCATTTTGAAAGATATTTGTAACAGTAACATAACTTGCCCCCTGTACCCTGCTGCCTTATAATTTAATCATGGGGTCAAAAGATGATTTTACTATGGCAGTGGGAATAAAAAACCTTCAGTCGAAGGGATTCAAAAAGATACTCGCACAGACGAGAAGAGCTGTCCAGGATTACGAGATGATCAGTGAAGGCGACAGGATAGCTGTCGGCGTCTCAGGTGGAAAGGATTCTCTTACCTTGCTGATCGCGCTCAGGAAGCTCATGGACTTCTATCCTGTCAGATTCGAAATAAAAGCGGTCACATTGACCATGGGTATCGGCGAGCCGGATTATTCGCCGGTCAGACAGCTATGTGAGGACATAGGAGTGGAATATTCCATTGAAGATACATACATCGGTAAAATAGTATTCGAAGAAAGACAGGAAAACAATCCCTGCTCGCTGTGTGCAAATCTGAGAAGAGGCGCACTGAACAACGCAGCACTCCGGTTTGGCTGCAATAAGGTCGCCCTTGCGCACAACCGCGATGATGCCATAGAGACCCTGCTCCTCAGCACTTTTTATGAAGGCCGGATACATACATTTTCGCCAGTCACATATCTGGACAGAAGAAACATTTATGTGATCAGGCCTCTTTTATACGTGGAAGAACAGCAGATCATCGCTTTCATAAAAGAAAACGGCATACAGGTCGTCCACAATCCCTGTATTGCCAACGGCAAAACAAAACGCCAATATATAAAAGATCTGCTGACGGATCTTTCATCGGACAACAAGGAAATCAAAAACAATATTTTTGGTGCCATCAAACGCTCCGGTCTGAACGGCTGGAACGAATAACGGAGGTCAAAATGTTTAAAAACAAAGGCAAATTCAGAAGGCTGACCGCTTTCATCACCGCAGTCCTTATCCTGATACCATTCACAGCAACGCATACATATGCAGCAGATCCGACCGCTGCCAATGTCATCCACGAAGAGAGGACCACCCAGGCGGTCACACAGGGTGTCACACTTGAGAATATAGTCAGGTTCACAAAAGATGGATGGTACAACCTGCACGTTCTCAAGGTCGACCTGACCCAGAAGTATATAAGCATCGATACACTTTCCAGTACGGAATCCTTTGCACAGCGCGCTTCAACGCTGAAGCTGGCTGAGCAGAACGGTGCGGTAGCTGCTGTCAACGGGAGCTTTTTCACTCCGGCCGGTACTGGCTACGGCTTCCCCGTCGGCGGGATAGTGGGATCGTCAGAGCTGCAGAGCGTTTCTGACAATATCAACAGATACAGCGACTCGATGGCTTCTTTCTCCATCACTGATGACAACAAGGCAGTACTGGATTTTTGGAAGGCAGATATGAAGCTGGTTTCAGAGAGCGGCGCATCCATTGCGTTCCAGCATTACAATAAGAAAAGCTGGAATGATTTCAGTGAGATATATGTTTATGACAGGAAATGGGGCGAAAAAGCTTTCGGAGCGACTACCGATATGCCGGACATGTTCCAGATGGTCGTTGAAAACGGAGTCGTGACACATATGCTGACAGGTGAGCCTGCCCTGAAGATACCTGAGAACGGGTTTATTGCAGTGACCCGCAGTGATGGGGCAAGAAAGCTCAGGAGCATGTTCACCATAGGAGACAAAGCACATATGGAAATCACCACGACACCTGACTGGAAAAAACTCAAAATGTCTGTTTCCGGCAGCGCCATCCTGGTCGAGAACGGGGTCATCCCGGAGAAGTTTTCCTTCGAAGCTGCAGACATCATGGCCAGAAGCCCCAAAACGGCGCTGGGGATATCGAAAAACGGCAAAACACTGTATCTCGTGACTGTAGACGGCCGGCAGACCGCAAGCATCGGACTGACATTGAGAGGGATGGCTGAGTTCATGCAGAGCATCGGTGCATACAACGCGCTGAACATGGACGGAGGCGGCTCCACCACCATGGTGGCAAGGCCTTTGGGAGAGAGCAGCGTAAAGGTCATGAATAAACCCTCCGACGGTGTCGTCAGGTCAGTCATCAACGCCGTGGGAGTAATCTCGACAGCGCCTCCGGCAGAGCTGGCAGGTATTATCATCGAAACTGACGACAGATACATGTTCACACATACTACAAGAGCATTTACCGTAAAAGGTTATGATAAACATCTCAACCCCATCGAAGTGGACCTGGATGAAGTCGAATGGAGTGTTTCCGGAGTTAAGGGAACCTTCGAAGGCAATGTTTTCAGACCGAGCACATATGGCGAAGGGACAATAAAGGCCAGTATCGGAAAAATAAGCTCAACCATAAGGGTCAGTGTGCTATCGAGGCCCGTTTCACTCACTCTTGACAGCAAAAGCCTGAAACTTCCGCTGGGGAAATCCAAAACCTTTAAAATAACCGGAACGAATCCGAGAGGGTATACCGCTTCCATAAACGCTGCCGATTTGAACTGGAAAGTAGTCGGTGATATGGGTTCCATCAGTGATGACGGTGTGTTCACTGCAGAAAAGAGAGGGGCCGGATACATAGAAGGTTCATTCGGTGATGCCTATGTCTATTGTCCGGTTGCTGTATCAGCAGAGACTGCCGAGGTCATAGATGGGTTTGAGGAAGTAAAAGGCGCATTCCAGTCATATCCTGAAACCATCGTGGGACATTACGCAGTCGCAAGTGAGCAGAAGGTGTCCGGCAAGAGTTCAGGCAAGCTGGTGTATGATTTTACGACAAATACCGATGTCACACGTGCGGCATACTACGTGCTGCCGGAAACAGGTTATGAACTCGATGCCGATACCCATAAGATCGGTCTTCATGTGTACAATGACCACGAAAATTCAGGATGGCTGCGTGCTGAACTGGTGGATGCAGACGGCAAAAGGCAGGTGGTGGATTTCACCAGGACTTTGGATTGGGTCGGCTGGAAGTATGTCGAAGCATCCGCCGAAAACATCAAAAAACCAGCAAGACTTCACAGGATCTATATCGTGCAGGTCAATCCGGATATGGATGCAGGATGTCTGTATTTTGACGACCTGACCTTCATATCCGATGGATACCCGTCTCTGGATGACATCAAGGTCCCTGAAGATACGCCGTTCATCGACGAGGCAAATAAAGCCGTGAGTTTCACAAAAGCAACTGCCGACTCATTCCGTTTCGGTGTCATGGGACAATCGAAGCTGCCGGAAAATGACGTTGAAAAAAGACTTACTAAAGTCTTTGCTGATAAAGTGACAAAATACCTGGAAATCGGTGCAGTTGTCGGCAGCGGTTCTCACGAGTCGATCACAGGCAGCGTAAAGGGTAAGCCTGTAGTCGCGACTCATACAGTAGACCTGAAGTCCACCAAAGAAGCTGATTATGCATATTCTGTCACTGATTTCAAAAACAGCAGGTTCATCAAGCTCGATACGCGAAAAAAGGGCCTGAGACTCAGTGATTCTGACCAATGGAACAAGTTCCTGAGAGATCTGGAATCCTTCAAGGGCAAGAATGTGTTCATCTTCATGGAGAGTTCTCCTGAGACCTTTACAGATAAACTGGAAATGGCATTGTTCAAGAAAACACTGAAAGATTATCGCTTCGATACGTTGAAAAATGTCTGTGTGTTCTATAAGGGCAGTGAGAACAAATGTACCGTGGAGGACGGGGTGAGATATTTCGAAACCGCCGGCTATGAAGTGTCAGGCATAAACTCGAAAGATACCGGCAATGCCCAGTATGTACTGGTGACAGTCAAAGGCTCTGAAGTGACATACGTTTACAAGCCCATCGAATCCTGAAATCATTATTGATAAGAGGCAAAACGGAATCTGAAAACTGCTGTAAGCAGGGAAGCTGATAAAAATCACTTCCCTGCTTCTGCATATAAATGCCTGTATCTCGCAACCATTTCCTCCAATCTTGCTATTTCGGACGGCTTCAGAGAACCATCGGCATACCCTTTGATTTCTTCCATTTCATCGGCAGATATACCATCCTGCGCCATCTCCAGCATTTTTTCCAGTTCGTCGCTGCTGATCCTGGTCAAAATGCCATACAAGAATATTTTATCGCCTAAGCTCAGTTTTTTCATTACCTCAGGGACATCGACCTGCCTGACAAAGCCGTCGTTGGGGCTTTCTGAGCTGCTGCCAATGCCGATCCCGTTTTCCGGAGAACCGTCCCCTGTCTTAGAAATGTGCTCTTTTCCCGAAGGACTGTCCTCCTCCCCGGCTTGCATTTCCGAAGGACCGTCCCCCTTCTCGATCCGCTTTTTTGCAGAACTGTCCCCCTTTTGTGAAGAACCGTCCCCCTCCCCGAACCACTTTTCTGCAGAACTGTCCCCGACGGTTTCAGCGATGAAAGATACCAGGTCCGAAATACGGATGCCAAAGCCGAAGTGCAGAACCGCAGCATTTACTGCGAGCACCAGTATAAGTACAGCGGCGAATAATTTTATCAGATACCTGTTTTTTGCCATAAAATAATACCTGCAACACTTTTACAGGTATTATTTGCTATAAGTATATGAAACTATTCATTCGGCTGAGGATGTTTTTTAATACTGCATATCACAGATGGCAGGCGGATACACAGCATCTGTACTTATCCGCTCCCTCCGACCGGTTACAGCGTCTGCAGCCTGTTTTTCAAATAAGCTGCAAACTCATCCCTGAGCTCATCTCTTTTAAGAGCAAACTCTACAGTAGCTTCGAGGAAGCCCTGCTTGTTCCCCACATCATAGCGCCTGCCGATGAAGTCATAGGCATAGACCGGGCTCGCCGACAGCATCGCCCTGAGTGCGTCTGTCAGCTGTATCTCCCCGCCCTTGCCCGGTGACGCTGTTTCAAGGTGCGTGAATACCTCCGGGGTTACTATGTACCTTCCAAGTATGGCCACATTGGAGGGCGCGTTATCAAGGTCAGGTTTTTCCACCATATCCTCCACTCTGTAGATCCTATTTTCTATAAGAGTACCCTTTATAATGCCGTATTTTGAAACCTCCGAATCCGGCACCTGTTGTACACCGAGTACTGTTGCATTGTATTGCTCATAAACATCGATCATCTGCTTCAGGCAGGGAACAGATGAATCTACTATATCATCGCCCAAAAGGATCGCAAACGGCTCATTGCCTGTAAACGACCGGGCACAGTAAATGGCATGCCCCAGCCCTCTGGGCTCCTTCTGTCTGACATAGTTCACATTGGCGAGATTGGAGATGTCCTGTACAAGTGACAGAAGCTCTTCCTCACCCTTTCGCCTCAGCATGTCCTCAAGCTCGTAGGATTTGTCAAAATGGTCCTCGATGGCTCTCTTCCCGCGACCCGACACTATCAGAATGTCCTCGATACCTGACGCCACAGCCTCTTCAATAATATACTGGATGGTAGGCTTGTCGACTATGGGCAGCATTTCCTTAGGCTGAGCCTTTGTGGCGGGCAAAAACCTGGTACCCATTCCGGCGGCAGGTATCACGGCCTTTCGTATCTTCAAACTCATCTCCCCTCCTCTGTTCAGCTATTTGATGCATACACTGCGATTCGTAAAACCAGATGGCTTTATATGCATCATATATAATTATAACATTATTTCTATAATTATAACATTATTTCCTGACCAATTGAGTGTGCTGTTACACAAAATATGGATCATATTTGTTATTGACTCCATATTTTGTGATATCATTAATAAAGGATAACATATCAGCAGTACGCATTTCGGCAGTACCGGGCGGAAGCCTGCACCTTGTGACGAAGTATGCTGCTGTGACCCGATCATTCGATTGATCCTTCATTATTTGGGAGGTGCTTATGAAGCATTTTGAGTTTAAGGCTTTTGCGGTACTCAACGAAATAGATCTTAACCAGATAGCCGAAAGCTGCGGCATACGGAAAAAGTTTACATGGGAGGAGCCGCTCATCCTGGGCCATGATCTGCTCAGCAATATCCTCGGCCTGGAATGTGAAGCTGACAGCAAGGTCCTTATATTCTCTTTCGGCTGCATAGTCCTTATCAATGCGTCTGAAGATATGATGCCCCAGTTGCTGGGGTTCATAAAAAAGTTTGAACCTGAGACGGATCTGAATAATTGGAACAGATATACAGACGAATACGAATTGCGGATAGAACCTGAAGGGACTCTGGAAATCACTGATGAATATGCGGTGGTTCCTGATTTTGAACTGTTTCATATCGAGCTTGCAGCTATCGTCATCGCCAAATCTGTTGCAATGGAAAAGACAGAATATGAGCTGGGCAAGATTTTCGACCAGGTCGAATCGATGATCGACCGGCTCGAACAGGGCCGGCTGCGTGTCGGAAACAGGGAACTGGCCCGTGCCACAGCGCAGGTGACCAGGCACCAGTATAACACCATCAGCTATATCATGATACTCGATAAGCCCGACATCACCTGGAGCAACAGCGACGCATCCCTTTTTTACGAAAAGATGTCGGACTTTTTCGAATTGAACGACAGATACACTATCCTGACGAAAAAGGCTGATATCATGAACAACATAATCGGAGGTTTTTCATCCATAAGCCATTCAATCAGAGGGCTTTTTGTCGAATGGGTGATCGTGCTGCTGATCGTCCTGGAGGTCATATTGATGATCATTGACCTCGTATTATGACCATTCGGGCATGACAGTACGAAATACTGCCGGCAAAATACACGATTCTGTGAGACTGACAGGTATCCGGAGGTTTATTAATGAGAACAAGGCATTTCATCAGTGTCAAAGCATATCCTGCCATAGATCTGCAAAAAACTGCAGCTTTTTTTGGCCTGCCTCTGCCCGGGGCAGGAGAAAGGTCAATCATATTGGAGGGCCAGAAGCTGTCGGAAATATATAAATATGATACGGGACAAAAGAAAGTCCACATTTTCAGCTTTGGCTGCATCGTTTTTGAGGACATGGAAATCGATGAAACAGACAGGTTCTATGAGAGCCTGCAGCAGACAGCCGGAGAGCCCGATTACAGGATGCTTTTGATGTACAGGGAAAGCCACGATTCAGTTATAACAGAAGACGGTACCATCAGGCTTTGGCCTGAAAGCGAAGACCGGACATTTCCCCCAGGCATCGAGCTGTCCCACACCATCGCTGCCGTTCTTGCAAAATCCGCAGCCTTGTCAAAAGAGGAATCGGATCTCAACACGCTCCTGAATGAGGCCTATATGTACATAAACAGATCCCACGCGGGCATTTTGAATGCCGGGGCCCGCATGTACGCAAAAACGATGGTCCATATCGTCAAATTTGAAAAGGAAAGCGCTGCCGGCTTCGGCATATTCGACAGGCCTGTTGCTACAAGCAGAAAACTCCTGCTCAGAGATGCATACGACAATCTTTCGAAATATTACGAGCTGGATGAAAGATATGAACTGCTCGAAAAAAAAGCCGAACAGCTGAGGAATATTGTCCGGTCAGGTTCAGACGAGAGGTTCAGGCGCCAGGAAACCAGGCTCCTCATTTTTGAAACATTCCTCCTCCTGCTGTTTCCTCTTTCCCATATCCTGGGTAAGGTCATTGCCCATGACGGGGTCAAGAACTTTATACACATGTTCTTCACAGATTTGTTACAAAAACTTAATATTATAAACTAGAAAATCATGGTACAATATAATTGCCACAGCCAATAATACTATTTTTTCATTTTTGTTCCTCCTTTTAATATAGACTATGGCTGACATTATTTCATTTTATCTGGTAAAGCACTTGTATTGTTTCGGTATTATTTATAAATTCATAAAGTGCTTTCTTTTTTTTGTCATTTTTTCGCATTCCGTGTCTGGTACAAAATACTTGCATCCCGCTGAATGAAATAAGTTGATATGGCAAAGTATATTGAGTATAATAAGTGAGTAACACTGTCAATAGGCATTGTGCAAACTTTGGCTGTGCTAGACGGGGAGGTAGCGGTGCCCTGTACCTGCAATCCGCTGCAGCAGGGTTGAATCCCTGATCGAGGCTTGTTTTTGTAGGGTCTGCCCCGTATAAGTGGCGATGACAGTTGGGTCTTGCGCAACGTAAGCCCGTGAACCCCGTCAGGTCCGGAAGGAAGCAGCGGTAAGCGGACACTTGCGTGTGCCGCA
>DGEE01000043.1:4709-6892 GCA_002385815.1 Hungateiclostridiaceae bacterium UBA3934 | reverse complement strand
CGGACGGCAGTATATCGGATCTGTTCCCTTGTATATGATGCGGAGATGCGGTAAAATTTACTATGTAGGCATGTCAGGATGACAAAAAAGGAGGAAAGAGAGAATGGCCAGATGGAGGATAAGATCGATCACGCTTTGCCTGCTGGTTTCAATGCTGGCACTTGTCGCCCTTTCAGGTTGTGGCATTAAAACCCGTGAGCAGACGGATGCAGATGGACCAGGGTCGGGTACGGCTGCTGAACAACCAGACGGTTCGGATCCGACAGATGTGGAACCGGCCTCGCCGGAAGCTGATGACAGTCGGCCCGCTGACAGCGGTTCGGATCCGTCAGATGCTGACCCCAGTGAGCCGGTGGATGCCGGAGCGCCTTCAGCAGACAGCGAAGAAGCAAGAACAGGCGGATCTTCGAAGGATCCGGAGCCGGCGGATGACCCTGTACAACAAACAGAAGACTCAGGCATGGTTCCCGGGATCAATATAGAAAAGCAGCCCATTCCGGACAATGAAGCCCTTGCTTTTGTGAGGGATATGAAGGTGGGGTGGAACCTGGGGAATACCTTCGATGCTGTGGATGCGACCTGGCTTACCAATAAGCTGGATTATGAAAAGGCATGGGTCGGTGTGAAGACCAATGAGGGAATGATCAAAGCAGTAAAGGATGCCGGTTTCAATACCATACGCATTCCGGTGTCGTGGCATAACCACGTATCCGGCGATGACCATAAAATCGATACCGACTGGCTGGACAGAGTGCAGGAGGTCGTCGATTACGCCGTTAAATATGATTTGTATATCATTATCAATATCCACCATGACATGGGCAAAGATTACATATATACATCAAAGGAATACCTGGACCAGTCCGTACATTACGTAAGAAGTATCTGGTCACAGCTTGCCGAACGTTTCAGGGATTACAGTCACCGTCTGATTTTTGAATCGCTGAATGAGCCGCGAATGGTCGGCCACAATAATGAGTGGTGGCTGGATCTCAGCAATAAGGACTGCAGGGAGGCTGTTGAGTGTCTGAATGAACTCAACCAGGTCTTCGTCGATACGGTGCGCTCCAGCGGCGGCAACAACAAGGACCGCTATCTCATGGTTCCCGGCTACGCTGCTTCGTATGCCGGAGCCCTGGCAGACGGCTTCGCTATCCCGAAAGATACTGTGGACAACAGGATCATAGTGTCAGTCCACGCATACACACCCTACAATTTTGCCCTGGATGCGGGCGGTGTGCGCACGTTTGACATAAACAGACCTGCAAGCACCAATGAAATAGATTATTTTATGACCGAACTGTATAAGAAATTCATTTCCAATGGGATCCCGGTAGTGATCGGTGAGTTCGGCGCCAGGAGGAAGGGCGACAATCTGCAGGATCGGGTCGATTTTACGGCATATTATGTCGCCTCCGCATCGGCAAGGGGCATGACATGTATATGGTGGGACAACCATGGATTCTCAGGTGACGGTGAATTATTCGGCTTGCTGGACAGGAGGTATCTCAACTGGAAGTTCCCTGAAATCGTCGAGGCAATGATGAAATACGCTCAGAAACCTTGAACTGATTTGGAGCATGGAGTCCTCTTTTGGAATATTTACAGACGCCGGTGTTTGTGCGATCCACAAATGCCGGCGTTTGTGATCCATCGCTGCATATCCGGAATACTCAGTGATGATGCCCGGCGGCTTCAGCATCTGCCTTGGTCTGGTGGACCGTGCCGTGCGGATGTTCCGGCGGTGCATATATGGAATACAGTTTTATCGGTTCGTGCCCTGTATTGATCAGATTGTGCCATTTCCCTGCTGGTATGATGATGATGTAATCATCATTGACATGCCGCCGGAAATCAAGCCTGTCTTTGGTGTCACCCATCATTACGATACCATGGCCATTTTCGATACGGATGAACTGATCCAGTTCAGGATGTATTTCAAGCCCGATATCTTCGCCGGGTCTGATGCTCATCAGAGTGACCTGCAGGTGTTTCCCTGTCCATAATGCAGTACGGAATGTATTGTTCTGCATGGCTGCTTCTTCGATATCCATGACGAAGGGAGCCGGCCCGTAATCTTGTATTACAGGACGGTCACAGCCGCAGCCTCCTGCCGGCATGTATTGCTGGCCTGGAGCGGAGAAGGGGTAGTGGCTGAGGCTTTGGTATGGACTGCAGAATTG
>DGEE01000043.1:0-4426 GCA_002385815.1 Hungateiclostridiaceae bacterium UBA3934 | reverse complement strand
GGCAGGTACGCATTGTTCAAACCATACGGATTGTACATATTGAGCATAGGATCCATCCTTTCTGTATTTACACTTTATACTATGCATTATGTTAATGCGCTGTGCGCAGCCGGACATAAAAAAGCATGCTGATCTGCTGACCAGCATGCTTTTGCAACCGTATCTCCTGTTTCATATTATTTATAGGCTATTTCGTTCCACCTGAGTTCGTTCCTGAAATTCAGGATATTGGTGTTCTCGTTTATGAGGACACATTCTATGCCGGCCATTTCTGCCCAGTCCATGAGCTGCTCCGCTGTGACTGCGAAGGAGAAGACCGTGTGGTGGGCGCCGCCTGCCAGGATCCATGCCTCAGCTCCCTGGTGGAGTGACGGCAGCGGTTTCCACAGTATCCTGGCAACCGGAAGCTTCGGCATATCTTTTTCCAGTTCCACAGCCTCCACTTCGTTGATGATGAGCCTGAAGCGGTTGCCCATATCAATGAGCGAAGCACAGACTGCCCTGCCTGAAGCGCCGTCAAATACGAGACGCGCCGGCGCAGCCTTTCCGCCGATGGACAGCGGATGTACCTCGATCCTCGGCTTCGTACCGGCAATGGTCGGGCAGACCTCCAGCATATGTGCTCCCAGCACAAGCTCATTGCCAGGTGCCAGATGGTATGTGTAATCCTCCATGAAAGATGTGCCGCCGGGGAGCCCATCGGCCATGATCTTGGTCATACGCACCATTGCTGCAGTTTTCCAGTCGCCTTCGCCGCCGAAGCCATAGCCGTCTGCCATGAGCCTTTGCACAGCCAGGCCCGGAAGCTGTTTCATCCCGTGAAGGTCTTCGAAGGTGGTGGTGAATGCCCCGAAACCTCCTTCTGTGAGGAATGCTCTCATGGCAAGCTCGATGCGTGCCTGTTCCCTGATGGAATCCATAGCTTCAACGGAAGCCCGCACTTCAGCGGGTATTTCGTAAAGCTCATCGTACTCCTGCATCAGCTTGTCGATTTCGCTGTCAGAAACACTGTTGATACGGCTGACGAGATCGCCAATGCCGTAGCCGTTGATGGACCATCCGAATTTGATCTGTGCCTCCACCTTGTCGCCTTCGGTCACCGCAACCTCGCGCATATTGTCACCAAATCTGGCCACCTTCAGGCTGGTCCCTGCAGTATAGGCAACTGCGGAGCGCATCCAGCGGCCTATCCTGGCGCATGTGTCCGGGTCTTCCCAATGGCCGACGACGATCTTGCGGGCAATACGCATGCGGGCACCGATGAATCCGAACTCCCTGTCGCCATGGGCAGACTGGTTCAGATTCATGAAATCCATGTCGATGTCGGACCACGGAATATCACGGTTGAACTGTGTGTGCAGGTGGAGCATGGGCTTGCGGAGCTCCGACAGACCTGCTATCCACATCTTTGCAGGTGAAAAGGTGTGCATCCACGTTATGATGCCGGCGCAGCTGTCATCTGAATTGGCTTCGATGCAGAGCTTTCTGATGGCTTCAGGTGTGGTGAGTACAGGCTTGAATACTACTTTGTACGGAACTGACGGGTTTTTGTCCAGACCCCCGGAAATCGTTCTCGAATGAGCATCTACCATTTCCAATGTCTCGGGTCCATATAAGTGCTGGCTTCCGGTGACAAACCAGAAGGTATGTTTTTTCTGATCCAGCATATGCAATACCTCCTTACAAGTATAACATGTACGAACAAGTGTATATAAATATTCTACTACTTCAGCAATATAAAAGCAATGGAGGCTTCGACGGCAGCATGTGGGTTCCGAAGTGTACCGGCGAAAATCGACATTACGGACACAAATCGACATGACTGTTTCGTTGATAATCGTGCGGGGATGGTGTATAATTTTTTATATAAACATGTACGTACAAGGCGGGTAATTTCAAACCATGCAAAAAGATGAAAATCAAACGAAATACTCGATGCTGAAAGCCTTTCTTAAAGATGAGATCCTGATGGGAAATATAAAGCCCGGGGAGAAGATACCTTCTGAAAACACGCTGGCTGAAAAGTTTTCGCTCAGCCGTCAGACAGTGAGAAAAGCTATTTCTATGCTTGTAAATGAAGGCTTTTTATATACCCGGCAGGGAAAGGGGACATTTTGCAGGGACAGGACCGCCAGCAGAAGAGATTCCAGGAACATAGGGGTTATCACGACCTATATTTCTGAATACATATTTCCGAGGCTCATCCAGGGCATAGACAAAGTCCTTTCGGAAAACGGATACAGCATAATCCTGAAAAACACCGGCAACAGCGTCGAAAAGGAAGCGGCATGTCTTGATGATCTGCTGGGAAACGATGTCGGGGGACTTATCATAGAGCCGACCAGGAGCGCTTTGTTTTCCGGCAATCTCAAATATTACAGGGCTCTGGACAGGCACAGGATACCCTATGTTTTCATCCACGGCTATTATCAGCTTCTCGAAGATAAGCCCAGGGTGGTGCTTGACGATGAGGCCGGTGAATACTCTGCAGTCGAGCATCTTATAAAGCTTGGTCACAGGAACATACTTGGCATTTTCAAGGCGGATGATATCCAGGGCATCAACAGACATAAAGGCTATGCGAGAGCACTTGCTGACAACGGTATCATGTATGATCCTGACAAGGTGGTGTGGTTCCATACAGAGGACAGATTCACCAAACCGTGCATTGCAGTGAGGGACATTATCAGCAGCGGCACAAGGATCGACGCGATCGCAGCTTACAATGACATGGTGGCGGTGAAAGTCCTCGAGCAGTTGGGCAAGCTGGGATTAAGCGTCCCCGATGACATATCGGTGGTGGGATTCGATGATTCATACCTGGCTCAGAACAACCCGGTGAAGCTGACTACGGTGGGCCATCCCAAGGAAAAGCTGGGTGAAGCAGCGGCAGAGCTCCTTCTGGAACTGATGAGCGGTCAGGTCATGTCTGACAGTGCCGCTAAGGAAAAGGTCATCGTACCTGAGCTGACCGTCAGAGACTCTTGTGTGTCACGTCCGGGCTGATCAGACCATTTATATGGTTTTGGCTAATAAAAAATTAAGGCTATAGGGGGTAATTCAGAATGTCAAACAAAAAATATTCACTGGGTATCGATTTCGGAACCCAATCGGGCAGGGCGGTATTGGTGGAAGTGGATACCGGCAACATAGCAGCGACCG
This sequence comes from Hungateiclostridiaceae bacterium UBA3934, assembly GCA_002385815.1. Classification (GTDB taxonomy): domain Bacteria; phylum Bacillota; class Clostridia; order Acetivibrionales; family DTU013; genus DTU013. Next base: position 1,264 of record DGEE01000043.1, on the reverse strand, counting down.
CAGTAAAAGAATATACCCATGGAGTAATGGATGAGTATCTGCCTGACGGTAAAACCAGGCTTGAGCATGACTGGGCACTGGAGCATCCTGCAGACTACCTTGAAGTGCTGGCTGTCACCATACCCGCCGTGCTTAAGGAAGCAGGAGTATCACCGGAGGATGTGATAGGAATCGGCATCGATTTTACGGCCTGCACCATGCTGCCGATCAAAGCAGACGGAACACCCCTTTGCTTCCTGGAAGAGTTCAAATCGAATCCTCATTCATATGTGAAGCTCTGGAAACATCATGCTGCACAGCCTGAAGCGAACAGACTCAATGAGACCGCTGAATCGATGGGTCTCAGTTTTCTGAAGAGATACGGAGGCAAAATATCATCCGAATGGCTTATCCCGAAAATAATGCAGATACTGGATGAAGCACCTGAAATCTATGAGGCAGCGGACAAATTCATAGAGGCCACCGACTGGATAACACTGAAGCTTACCGGCAATGAGAGAAGAAACAGCTGTACAGCAGGATACAAGGCAATTTGGAGCAAGCGGGAGGGCTATCCTCCGAAAGAGTTTTTCAAAGCACTTGATCCCAGGCTTGAGAACCTGGTGGATGAGAAGCTCAGCAGAGATATCTATCCGCTGGGAGGGAAGGCAGGAGAGCTTACAAAGGAGATGGCTGATCTGACAGGTCTTTTGCCGGGCACTGCCGTAGCGATAGCAAATGTGGATGCCCATGTGGCGGTTCCTGCCGTAGGCATCGTGGAGCCCGGGAAAATGCTGATGATCATGGGTACATCTACCTGCCATATGGTGCTCGGTACTGAGGAGAAGATGGTACCAGGCATGTGCGGCGTGGTGGAAGACGGTATAATACCCGGATTCCTGGGATATGAAGCCGGGCAGTCCTGTGTCGGTGACCATTTCGAGTGGTTCATCGAAAACTGTCTGCCAGCCTCGTATAAAGACGAAGCGAAGCAGAAGGGCATCAATATCCATAAGCTGCTGAGGGAAAAGGCAAAGAAACAGAAGCCGGGCGAAAGCGGACTCATCGCTCTGGACTGGTGGAACGGCAACAGGTCAGTGCTGGTCGATGCAGACCTGACAGGGGTACTCATCGGCTGCACCCTCAATACCAGGCCTGAGGAGATATACAGAGCACTGATCGAAGCTACTGCCTACGGCACCAATATGATAATCGAAACCTTTGAAAACAGCGGAGTTCCGATAAATGAGCTGTATGCGTGCGGCGGCATAGCTGAGAAGGACGA
>DGEE01000042.1:21338-24599 GCA_002385815.1 Hungateiclostridiaceae bacterium UBA3934 | reverse complement strand
TCCAACTTCACCGATGTGCGGAAGTTCAATCTGATGTTCAAGACATTCCAGGGCGTTACGGAGGATTCCCAGTCTGAGATTTACCTGAGACCGGAGACTGCCCAGGGTATATTCGTCAACTTCAAGAATGTCCAGAGATCTACCCGAAAGAAGATCCCCTTCGGTATCGGCCAGATAGGCAAATCCTTCAGGAATGAGATAACTCCCGGCAATTTCATATTCAGGACCCGTGAGTTCGAGCAGATGGAGCTTGAATTTTTCTGCAAGCCCGGCACTGACCTGGAGTGGTTTGAATACTGGAAGGATTTTTGTTATCAGTGGCTTCTTAATTACGGTATTTCAGAGGAAAACCTGAGATTCAGGGATCATTCCAGGGAGGAGCTGTCGCACTACAGTAAAGCCACTACGGACATAGAGTACAAATTCCCGTTCGGATGGGGCGAGCTGTGGGGTATAGCGGACAGGACAGATTATGACCTCAAACAGCATATGGAGCATTCGAAGGATGATATGAGCTATTTCGATCCGGTTACCAATGAGAAGTATATACCGTATTGTGTCGAGCCTTCAGTCGGTGCAGACAGAGTGACGCTTGCATATTTGTGTGAGGCATATGACGAGGAAGAATTGTCAGACGGTGATGTGAGGACAGTGCTGCGCTTCCACCCTGCGCTGGCTCCGGTGAAAATGGCTGTATTGCCTCTTTCAAAGAAGCTTGGCGAAGAGGCGTTCAAGGTATATGAAAGGCTGACCGGAAAATATGTCTGCGAGTATGATGAGACCGGCAGCATAGGCAAACGGTACAGAAGACAGGATGAGATAGGTACACCGTACTGCATCACATTCGATTTCGATTCGCTGGAGGATGCCAGTGTCACTATAAGGGACAGGGATACGATGGACCAGGTCAGGATAAAGATCGATGAACTGGAGGCGTATTTCGAGGGCAAATTCGACTTTTGACGGACAGACAGTTCCTGAAAGCAGCTCAGGCGGTAAAAGACACCATTGATAGACAGGCTTGAGCGGCACTTGCAGGAACTGTCTTTTTTTTTGCCGGAACCGACATCTATTTCGTAATAGTTGCGTTTGAAAATGCTAATAATGGGAATGTAATAAAGAAGATCAAAATCGTCAGAAGTTTAACAGTGCAGCAGAGTACTGCTAAGACTTCAATAATTCAGTGATTCGGGAGATGACCATGGAGACGAAGATAGTTATTGTTGGGGCAGGTTATGCTGGTATCCTTACAGCCAAGAAGCTGGCAAAAAGGTTCAGGAAGAACAGGGATGTATCGATAACGATCATTGACAAAAATCCCTTCCACACAATGCTGACAGAGCTTCACGAGGTCGCGGCGGGACGCGTGGATGAGAGCAGCATCAGGATCTCTCTCAAACGGGTTTTTGCCGGCAGGAATGTGGATGTGAAGCAGGATCTGGTCACGCAAATCGATTTTGAGAAAAAGACAGTGGTCGGCACCAATGAGCGCTATGAATATGACTACCTTGTATTATGCGCCGGATCGAAGCCGACCTGGTTTGGTATCGAAGGGGCCAGAGAGCATGCCTTCAGGCTCTGGAGCTATGAGGATGCGATCATCCTGAAGGACCGGATACCCGACATGTTCAGGAAAGCAGCCGGAGAGCTGGATGAGGAGGAGAAGAAGCGGCTGCTCACATTCCATGTGGTAGGAGCTGGTTTCACAGGTGTGGAAATGGCAGGTGAGCTGGCTGAGTATGTTCCGATACTCTGTGATAAATATGAGATCGACAGGGAACTTGTTTCGATCTCGGTCATAGATGTTTTGGACCGGACAGTGCCGACGATGCCACCGAAACTTTCTGCCAAAGTGCAGAGACGCCTGAAAAAGATGGGTGTGCGTGTACTATTGAATACACGTGTGACAGACATTGGCGCGGACTTCATCGAATTCAGCACTGATGACAAGCTGACCCGTGAAGCAACAGGTACAGTGATATGGGCAGCCGGCATAGAAGCTGCCGACATTACGTCGAAAGCGGCTGAGGAACTGGATTCTGCTGAAAGAGGCCGCATAAAGCTGGACAGGTATCTGCGTTCTGTCGATGATGACCGTGTGTTCGTTGCAGGCGACAACATGTATTATATACCGAAAGGCGAAAAGCATCCGGTGCCACAGGTGGTGGAAAACTGTGAGCAGAGTGCCGAAACAGTGGCACATAATATAGTTTGTGCTGTCACCGGCAAGGGTGATATGAAGGAATATGATCCCAGTTTCCATGGGATAATGGTGAGCATAGGCGGACGATATGGCGTCGCGTATGTGGGTACGTCCAACAGGATGTTCAGCCTGCCGTCGTTCCTGGCCATGTTTGTCAAGCATTTCATCAACATTGTTTATTTTGTGCAGTTGCTGGGATGGAACAAGGTTTTCAGCTACATGAAGAAGGAATTCTTCACTATCCGGCATCGCAGAAGCTTCGTGGGCGGACATTTGTCGAATCGGACACCGAGCTTCCTGCTGATGCCGTTGAGGGTGTGGCTGGGAGCAGTGTGGGTGTTTGAGGGGATCAAGAAGATTCTGGAAGGCTGGTTTGTCTCACCGAAGCTGACAGGGTTCTTCACAGGGGCAAATCAGTGGTATAACAATATATTGAGCGGCACAGGCGGAGCCTCGGACGGGACCAGTGCAGCCACACCGGCAGCAGCGGATGCGGTGGGTTCGGCTACGGGTGCTGTGGCCGACGCGGTCAGTGCGGCAACCGGTACAACAGCAGATGTGATCAGTGCAGCCACAGGGATGGCAACAGACGCTGCAAGTGCTGCAACTCCGGCGGCAGAAGCTGTGAGCTCAGCCGGGACCGCAATCATCAATTTCGATTTCCTCGGCTTATTCAGGGTACTGTTCGTAAGCGGAAAGGATCCGGTGAATTCAGCGTTGGGGGATTATGCGTTCAAGCTGGATGTCCCTCTTGTCAACTCGTTTATAAATAATCTGATACTACCAAATGAATCTGTTACGATGTTCATGCAGATATTCATCGTGCTGGCTGAGATACTCATCGGTCTTGCCCTGATCGCAGGCCTGTTTACTACGCCTGCTTCAGCGGCGTCACTTATATTGCAGGCAATGTTCGTGACCACCACCGGTCTCTATCTGTCCACATTCTGGATGGTCTTTGCCGCAATTGCCGTCCTGATAGGAGGAGGCAGGACATTGGGCCTTGATTATTATGTAATGCCGGCATTGAAGGAAAGATGGAAAAAAGTGAAATGGAT
>DGEE01000042.1:4538-21162 GCA_002385815.1 Hungateiclostridiaceae bacterium UBA3934 | reverse complement strand
AGAAAGTGGTATTTGTATCATGACTGATAGTGTTATTGCAGAAAAGATCACAGATAATAACAACACTGCCGGAAAAGCTCTTGTTGATTTTGACAGCGCTCTTTTACTTGCGAAGGAAGAGGTCGACAGAGCGCTTTTCTCTTCCCCCGGGATAGTCAGGACGTATACGGGCTACCTGGCACAGACCAGCGGGAAGTTTTTCCGTGCTGTTTCGCTGCTGACCTGTGCGATGGACGAAGAGGGTCTGATCGACACCAATGCTGCCAGACTCTCAGCCTCGATCGAAGTGCTGCACCTTGCTACGCTTGTTCACGATGATGTTATCGATGATGCAGATACCAGGCGGGGTCTGCCGACACTGCAGAAAAAATTCGGTAAAAAAACCGCTGTGATATGTGGCGATTATCTTTTGAGTACGGCCCTGCGGCTGGCGGCATCGATAGATAATAAAAAGGATTATCTCGATATCGATATGCCGGATTATGTGTCCAGGATCTGTGCAGGTGAGCTGAGCCAGCATATCAATAACGGGAATTTCGATCTTTCTGTCTATCAGTACCTCAGGATAATATCAGGAAAGACAGCGGCACTGTTCGAAGCTTCATATTTCGCAGGGGCTGTCCTTTCCGGCTGTGATAGTTCCGAGTTTATTACATATAAGAAGCTGGGGCGTTATCTGGGCATGATTTTCCAACTGACAGATGACTGTATGGATTTTGAAGCTGATGAAAGCGTTGCGCGGAAACCGGTACAGTCTGATTTTGAGAGAGGTGTGGTGACTTTGCCGGTCATCAGGGCTCTCCAGAAGGACTCCGGGCTGAAGGAAAGAGCGGCAGGCAACAGTGTTACGAGGGACGAGATCAATGAGGCCGTTGTCAGGACAGAAGGACTGAGTTTTACCAGGATGGTGGCCAAAAGGTATCACAGCAAGTACATAAGGTTGCTGGACAGGCTGGATACATCTGAAGACAAAAAAGAACGGCTTGCGAAGCTTGCAGACAGAGCGCTGATGAGATGAGGCGGACGCGGATGGCGTTTGGACCTGGCGGAGAGAGCTGACATATGCTGATGAGAACGAAATTGGGGAAGAGGTGCAGGACAGGCTTTGCTGAAGCGATTTTTGAGCTATGTCGAGATCAAAACGAAAATAACCAGCACATTTGCATTTTTGCTGACTATCGCTTTTATATCGTACAAGGGCTGGCAGATCGACTGGCTGAGAACCGGGGTTTTTTTCCTTTCCATGTTCCTGTTCGATCTTACGACTACAGCTATCAACAATTATATCGATACGAAGACCAATGAACAGGTACTCCAGTTTGAAAGACGCATTGCACTGGCGATTATTTATGTGCTGTTCGGGCTAAGTATGGCACTGGGGCTATATCTGGCATATCTTACAGACATCGTAGTGCTGCTGCTGGGAGGACTGTGCTTCCTGGCAGGCGTGCTTTACACCTATGGCCCTGTTCCGATATCGAGACAGCCACTAGGTGAAGTGATGTCAGGTGTGTTTTACGGGCTGTTCATACCTTTTCTGCTGCTTTATATCAATATGCCTGAAGGAACGTTCATCACGTTTGAAGCAGGATGGGAGAGTATCAGGCTGGAGTTCAGGGTCGTGCCGATATTGACAGTGCTTCTGCTGTCGGTGCCTCCGGTATGCACGACAGCCAACATCATGCTTGCGAATAATATTTGCGACCTGGAGAGAGATATCGCGGTCAAAAGGTATACATTACCTTATTATCTGGGCAAGAAGGCACTTTATCTGTTTGCATTCCTGTATTATGCGGCATATGCATCGATCGCGGCGATGGCCGCATTGAGGATACTGTCGCCGGTCACACTGCTAACACTTCTGACGATCTTTGCCGTACAGAAGAATATCAGCATTTTCCTGAAACGGCAGGATAAAGCCGCCACATTTATAACATCCATCAAAAACTATATAATAATTATGGGCTCGCTGACGGTCACGGTATTTATCAGTGCTGCACTGCAGCAGTTCGGAGGGTAATGCAGTTATGTTCAGGTTATCAACAGTGTTCAGCAGAGCAGCGGCGGCACAGCAGCTGGCTGGCCGGGACATGCTGTCAGCGTATCTGAAAAATGAAGCCGTCACGTTGTTTGTGTGTTCAGTCTGCGGGTATATATTAACATGCGAAATGGAAGGGTAAAGCCATGAAGCTGTTCAAGAAAACCGACATCCTGATAATAGCAGCGATCATTGTATCTGCAATGGCGATATGGTATCTGTACAGCAATACGGTTTCAGGAAGACCGGTCAGGGCTGAGATCTATTACTGGTCTGATCTGGTTGAAGCAGTGGAGCTTGTCCCGGGACAGGAAATGACTTTTTCGATACCGCAGGATGAAGATGTGGTTTTCCATGTTGATAAAGACGGGAGTATCCGTTTCATCCAGTCCGATTGTCCGGACAAGGTATGCATCAGGACAGGCAGGATACATCTGGCAGGACAGAGTGCCGCATGTCTGCCCAATGGTATAGTCGTGAAGATCGTACCGACGGATGGATGGAAAGAGGGCGATCCCGATATCGTGATAGGAAGCAGTGGAGAGCAGTGAGCGCTTAAAACAGCAGGTCGATGGCGCGGAACGGGTGTGATGAAAATTGGCAGATAAGAAAATCAACGGCATATTGAATCATCCCGCAAAGATGGATGCTGCCGGGGAGGATTCCCGGAGCACCAGGAGTATTGCGCTTACAGGGATGATATTTGCACTTGCCCTGATCCTGTCGGTCGTGGAAAACTCATTTCCGCCCCTGCCGCTGCCTGTGCCCGGTGTAAAATTCGGCTTGTCGAATATAGCAGTAATGTATGCACTGTTTTTCCTCTCGAAAGGCCAGGCTTATTCCATAGCGGTTTTGAAAAGCCTGTTTGTTGCGATGACGAGAGGGATGATCGCAGGAATACTGAGTCTGTCGGGTGGAATACTATCCTTGACAGTAATGCTCATACTTATGGTTTTGTTCAGGGACAAAGCATCATACGCGGTGATCAGCATATCAGGGGCGATAGCTCACAATTTGGGACAGTTTGTTGCGATATCATTCATCTACACTGGTATGTATCTGTGGGCATATCTGCCTGTTTTGCTCATATCCGGCGTTGGTGCCGGTATCGTTACAGCTTTGCTGCTGAAGTTTATCATACCGGCCTTTGAAAGGCTGCGTAAATAGATGGTTAAGGAAAATGAGTAATGGAGGGGCTATTTATGAAGAAAATAATCGGAGTAATAATGAGTCTGGTTATGGTGATGTCTGTGCTTACTGCGTGCGGACAGGGTTCAAAACAGACACCTGGCGGTGATGGTACGGCTGCAGGCAAACTCAGGACAGGTTTTGCTGTCATATCCTCCGTGGCCAAATCCACAGATGCAGGTGACAAGGAGGGCCTTGCACAGATCGATTCAACAGTTGCTGCAGTAACTGTAGATGCCCAGGGGAAAATAACGAACTGCGTATTCGATGCGGTTCAGACAAAGATCAATTTCTCTGCAGACGGCAAGATAGTTACGCCGCTTGATACCGTGGTCAGGACCAAACAGGAGCTGAAGACGGATTACGGCATGATCAGGGCATCTGGGATCGGCAAGGAATGGAATGAACAGGCCGCAGCATTTGCTGAATACGTGAAGGGTAAGACCGCCAGTGAGGTCAGCGGAATATCCCTGAATGAGGAAGGAGCGCCTGCTGAAGCTGAACTGGCCAGTTCGGTGACTGTCCATGTTAATGATTTTATCGCAGTGATAGAGAAAGCATCAAAAAACGCCAGATAGAAAATTCGACAAATTTGTGATAGTATTGGTCGGGGAGGCATGAATTGCCTCTCTGATTATTTTTGGCAAACGGGAAGGTCTTGATATGATAAAGATCCTGAAAGATCACAAGTGTGGCAGGAAGGTCATGAAGCGCAGAAAACATGCCGCATTGCTGATATCAGCCGTTTTTATGGCAGGTCTGTTTTTCAGCCTGTCCGGCTGTGGTGATGCACGGCCTGTCCGCTACGAGGCCACTTTCCTCAGGCTGTTCGATACAAGGACGACTATAATTGCCTATACAAATGACAAGGATGAATTCGCCAGGCACTCACAGTTGATTTATGACAGTCTTGAGGAATATCACAAGCTCTACGACATCTACAACAGCTATGAGGGACTGAACAACCTCAAAACCGTGAATGATTATGCAGGCAAGGCGCCGGTGAAGGTGGACAGAAGGATTATCGACCTTTTGAGCTATGCCAGGCAGTGGCATGAGAAAACGGGGGGGAAAATAAATGTTGCATATGGCGCAGTCCTGAGGATATGGCACGATTACCGTGAAAGAGGCATGGAGGAACCGGAGACTGCCGGGCTGCCCCCTGTGGAGGAATTGGAAAGGGCTTCGGAGCACACGGATATAAATAAGGTCATTATAGATGAGGAAGCGTCCACTGTATATCTTGCAGATCCTGAGATGAGCCTTGACGTAGGGGCTATAGCGAAAGGGTATGCTGTCGAGCAGGTGAGCAGGATAGCAGTCGAGAATGGTTTTATTTCCGGGCTCATCAGTGTTGGCGGCAATGTCCGTGCCATCGGTTCCAGGAGTAATACAGGGAAGCCCTGGAACATAGGCATCCAGAATCCCGATCCGGGAGAGGGCAGCAGCGAACTTTACATCCTGGATATCACCGATGCTTCAGTGGTTACCAGCGGCATATATGAAAGATACTATACAGTCGACGGGAAGAACTATCACCATATCATAGACCCGGATACGCTTTATCCGTCAGAGGATTACAAGTCGGTTTCGATCGTCTGCAAGGACTCGGGAATGGCGGATGCATTATCTACGGCTGTTTTCAACATGTCGCTGGAGGAAGGGATGGAATTCATTGAATCGATGCCGGAAACAGAGGCATTTTGGGTGCTGAGCAACGGAGAATACAGGTATTCCAGCCGTTTCAGGGATTTCATCAAAAGATGAGGGTGTGCTGGTTGCCGGATACATGTATTTGGCTTTTGTCGATATCCTCTAAAATTATAGTAATAAAATACAGAGCTATTGGGAAAAGTTAATAAACGTTGGCACTGATGCAATGCTATTAAAATCAGTGTTTGCAGCATGTATGAGAAATAGCGGGAAAGGTATACAAAATACAAAAAAGCTGTTTGCAAATAGCGATATTATTGTTATAATGGTATGGGCTATCAGCGGTAATTGCTTCTTATTGAATTGCAATCCATAAATTACATAATACATAAATGGAGGTAACTATGACGAAGTATGTTTATTTGTTCAGTGAAGGAAATGCCTCGATGAGAAATCTTCTCGGGGGCAAAGGTGCCAATCTCGCAGAGATGACAGGCCTCGGACTTCCGGTGCCAAGAGGATTCACGGTGACAACGGAAGCCTGTACCCGATATTATAAGGACGGTCAGGTGATTGCAAAGGAGATTGAAGATCAGATCTATGAAGCTATGGCTGCCACGGAAAAGATCGTCGGGAAGAAATTCGGAGACCCCACGAATCCTTTCCTTGTTTCTGTCAGGTCCGGCGCAAGGGCTTCCATGCCAGGCATGATGGACACTATACTGAACCTCGGTCTGAACGACGAAGTTGTGGAAGGGCTGGCAAAGCTTACGAACAACGCTCGCTTTGCATATGACAGCTACAGAAGGTTCATACAGATGTTCAGTGATGTCGTTATGGAGATCGAAAAATCGAAGTTCGATGAGATTTTCGATGCTGTCAAAGAAAAAAGCAGTGCTGCGACTGATGCTGAGCTTACAGCTGAAGACCTGAAAGAGATAGTCAGTAAGTACAAGGAACTCTACTGGAAGGAAAAAGGCAGTGATTTCCCGCAGGATCCCAGGATGCAGCTTATGGCGGCTGTAAAGGCAGTTTTCCGTTCATGGGAGAATCCGAGGGCTATCGTTTACAGAAGGCTCAATGATATCCCGGGAGACTGGGGTACAGCAGTAAACGTACAGGAAATGGTATATGGAAACATGGGTGACGACTCCGGAACTGGCGTTGCTTTCACAAGAGACCCCTCCACAGGCGAAAAGAAACTGTACGGCGAATTTTTGATGAATGCACAGGGTGAAGATGTCGTTGCAGGTATCAGGACTCCTTATCCCATAGAGAAGATGAAGGAGATAAACCCCGAGGCATACAATCAGTTTATCGAAATAGCCGAGAAACTCGAGAAACACTATAAAGATATGCAGGATATGGAGTTCACCATCGAAAGAGGCAAGCTGTTCATGCTCCAGACCAGGAATGGCAAGAGGACTGCCGGTGCAGCTCTGAAGATAGCTGTAGATCTGGTCAATGAAGGCATGTTGACAAAGGAAGAGGCTATTTTGAAGGTGGATCCGAAGCAGTTGGACACGCTGCTCCATCCCAATTTCGAAGAGAAGGCGCTGAAAGCTGCCAAGCCTATTGCCAAAGGGCTTCCTGCATCACCGGGAGCGGCCACCGGCAAGGTTTACTTCAATGCCGATGATATCGTGGCAGCATATAATGCCGGGGAGAAAAAGGTCATACTTGTCAGGCTGGAAACCTCGCCTGAGGATATCGAAGGCATGCATGTATCGCAGGGCTTCCTGACAGGGCGTGGCGGGATGACTTCACACGCGGCAGTCGTGGCCCGCGGTATGGGCAGATGCTGTGTAGCAGGCTGCAGCGAGATCAAAATCAATGAACAGGAGAAGTATTTCATCGACAAGAATGGAAAGAGATATAACGAAGGCGACTGGATCTCACTTGATGGGTCTACAGGAAACGTCTACGGTGAGCAGCTGCCGACAGTTGAGCCGGAAATGGCCGGAGATTTCGCCACCTTCATGGAATGGGCGGATGAGATCAGAGATCTGAGGGTCAGGACCAATGCTGATACGCCGAATGATGCTGCTACAGCCCTGAAGTTCGGTGCCGAGGGTATAGGCCTTTGCCGTACCGAGCACATGTTCTTCGAAGCTGACAGGATAACGGCATTCAGGAAGATGATCGTTTCAAGCAGTGAAGAACAGAGAAGGAAGGCTCTCGATGAGATCCTGCCCGTGCAGAGGAAAGACTTCGAAGGTCTCTTTGAGGCTATGGAAGGCCGTCCTGTCACCATCAGGCTGCTGGATCCTCCGCTGCATGAGTTCCTGCCTCAGGATGAAGATGACATCGAGGCTCTTGCAAAGGAACTCGGAATATCGGCTGACGAACTGAAGAATATCATAGAGAACCTCCATGAGCTCAACCCGATGATGGGCCACAGGGGCTGCCGTCTGGCTGTTTCCTATCCCGAGATAGCAGAGATGCAGACCAGGGCGATAATCGAAGCTGCAATAAATGTAAAGAAAAAGGGAACAGATATCATTCCGGAAATCATGATCCCGCTGGTTTGCGAGTTGAAAGAGCTCAAATTCGTCAAAGATGTGATAACGAAGACTGCTGATGCCATCATCAGCGAAGCTGGTGTCGATCTGCAGTATATGGTGGGAACGATGATCGAGATACCGAGAGCTGCGCTGCTGGCAGACGAGATCGCGACAGAGGCTGAGTTCTTCTCCTTCGGTACCAACGACCTGACCCAGATGACTTACGGCCTGAGCCGTGACGACGCCGGAAGGATCCTTGAGGATTACTATCAGGCAAAGATATTCGAGTATGATCCGACTGCAAGGATAGACCAGTCAGGCGTGGGCAAGCTGATGAAGATAGCTGTTGAAGGCGGCAAAGCAACAAGGCCTGATATCAAGCTGGGCATCTGCGGAGAGCATGGCGGAGATCCGTTGTCTGTCGAGTTCTGCCATGAAATCGGTCTGAACTATGTTTCGTGTTCACCTTACCGTGTGCCGATAGCAAGGCTGGCAGCCGCTCAGGCACAGGTGAAGAATCCCAGGAAGTAAGACCGGGCATTGACTGATATGGGATGACGGGATGAAAGTCCTGTGTCATTTAGGCCTAAGCAGTATAGCAAATGTAATAAACGGGGTGCCGGCAGCCGGATGATGGCTGCTGACACCCCGTTTTCCAATACCGCCAGATGTGTGCTGTTTCAGATACATGATGGACTGCCGCAATGGAACTGATGGCGCCTGGTTTCAAATCGTCCACTGGTTGTGGATGAGGCCTGACAATTTCCAGTCCCCTTCATATTCTTCAAAGACCAGCCTGAGACTCTGCCAGTCCATGCCTTCATACCTGGGATCGAAACCGGAAAAATAGTATTCAATAATGATAGAGCCGGGATAGGCTTCAAACTGGTTTTCAACAGCGTTGCCATAGCTGAAAACTTCATTGTACCCGATTTTTTCAGCGTTGGCGAAGTCATTCGAGTAAACGAAAACGTCATAGTATTCGGCAGGCGTCAGGATGATCTCATCGCCTATGCCGTCATAATAGCCCCACATATATTTCTTTTTGTCATTGAAGAAATTTCTGACCTCTTCAGCACTTAAGACCAGGTCATCTTCCAGAGAAACAGATGTATAGGGAGTGAAACGCAGGCCCTTTACCGGGTGTACAAAGTCCGAGATGGCCTGTGCATCTCTGGCCTTTAATGCCTGGATCACTTTATCTGCGGTTTTCTTTATGATCTTTTCGGCATATTCAGGTTTGATGATGCCGTTTTCGTCATAAAGCAACTCCCTGTCGATTTCATCTGCCGGTGTTCCGGTCCCGCTATCGTTGGTTCCATCGGTAGCATCACCGGTACCATCGGTGCCGTCTTCAACCGCGGGATCCCTTTTCTGATCGCCATCGTTCAATTGGCCATTATCCGTATATCCATTGGGGGCAGGCTCCTGTCCAGCTTCCCGCCTTACATACCGGTCATATATTATTACTGCTGCAGCAGCGGCAACAGCACACAATATTACTGTTATGATGATACTTCTCAATGTCTTGCTCATGATTAGCTCCTCCGTTTTCTTTAGTCAATATTCTGACGAAAAACATCGAATATTGTTCCGTGCTTTCATTTTCATCTTGTTTTCATTTTACTTTGATATACCATTTATTATTCTGCCTGTAACATCTGAAAACCTCCTGACAAAGTGAATTGAAAATGAATATGCAGAGCGCACGGATTTTCAAGTCCTGTGTGCGATTGTGAGATTTGCTTTTGTCATAATGATTATACGGATATTATGCTGCCGATTATTGCAATAAACCCTGAAAAAGCTAAGGACAAGCACTGATCAGTACGTTTTTTGTGCACCCTGGTCCATATTTCCCGGGGAATATATTCGTAATTGTCAATTGTATGAAGGATATTAGTATAATTTGTTGAATAAATAAAGAGTGATTTTTTTGCTGTAATTGGAGAATCATTGTAAAATTTCAACGAAAGCAGAGAGAATCATGATGTTTTACAGAAGAGGACAAGCTAATAGGCACGACAGATCATCCCGGAGCATTGTTTCTGCTGTGAGCAGTTTGAGATGCAATGTTTCGGGCAGAAAAATGATGTTTTTCCTGTTTATTTCTTTACTGCTGTTTATCGTGATGACAAAATCCTTTGTTTTTGCAGTCCGGAGCGAAGGGACAGACAGTGTTCTGGTCCTCCATTCATATGACCAGGGGCTTGCCTGGACCAACCGGCAGAATGAAGGCATAGTCAATATATTTGGGGATCCTGAGGCGAGTTACAGGATCTATGTGGAGTACATGGACTGGAGGAATCACCCTGAAGATGAGAATCTGGAGCAGCTCAGAGAATACCTGAGATACAAATACATGAACAGGAACATTGCGGTTGTTATAGCTACCGGTGACGTTGCCCTGCAATTTGCCCTGGATAACCGCACCGAGCTTTTTTCGGATGCTCCGGTCATTTTTTCAGGCGTAAATGAGACCACTGCCAGGGAAATAATCGGCGACAGGGCCGATGTTACCGGGGTTACGGAAGAGATCGATCCTGTCGGCACGGTTAAGGCAGCTTTCAGGATAAATCCGGATATAAGAAAAATATATGTCGTTTATGACAACAGTGCAAATGGCATCATACAGGGTGAAGCAGCAGTGGACTCCATCGCAGGTCATGCGGCAGAGGCTGAAGTGATCGGACTGGACAGCAGTGACCCTGTCAAAGTATTAGACACAGTCAGCAAGGCAGATGATGACAGCATAGTGATTTGTACCACGCTTACAGCCGGCAATGCTGCTGACGTGTCCCGAATAGATCATTTTTGCAGCGCCTTGTGCCGGGAGAGCAGAGTACCGGTTTATTCTCTGTATGACATAGGCTTCGGGAACGGTGCAGCAGGCGGGAGTATGGTTTCAGGCAGACTGCAGGGCGAGGAAGCGGCGAAGCTGGCATTAAGGGTCCTTGGAGGAGAGGATATCTCAGATATACCTTTTGTGAAAAAGAACACTACCCGTTATGTGTTTGACTACAAGGTGCTTCAACGGTTTGGCATCAATATTTCTCTGTTGCCGGCAGACAGTGAAATTATAAACAAACCCGGTACATACCTGGAAGACAACAAGGGGACAGTCCTGGCTGCTGTAGTGATAATAGTGATGCTGCTCATGTTTATTACCATCCTGCTGTTTTATCTCAAGAGACTGCAGGCGATGAAAAAAGAGCTGTCCGAAAGTAATATAAAGCTTACAGGTTTATACGAGGATCTGTCGCTGGCGAGCAGAAAGCTCAAAAAGCAGTATGACGAACTTACAGCAGTTCAGCAGGATTTGAGCACGAGTGAATATAAGCTGGAACTGCTTTTTGAAAAAATGATGAACGGCTTTTTCATATTTGAGCCGGTATTCAATACTGTGGGGAAAATCGTCGATATGCGGTTTCTGATGGTCAATCCAGGATTTTTCCAGAACATTGGCATGGAGAAGGAGGTTGTCGTCGGTAAAACCTGGCTGGAGGTTTTCGGCAGTCCGAACAGGGACCTTGCCCGTTATCAGAATTTACTCGATACCGGATGGGCAGAAAGATTTGAATCCTATGATCCGCAGAAGAAACAATACTATCTTGTTGAGTCGTTTTTGATAGCAAAGGATCAGATAGGAGTTATTTTCGAGAATATCACGGACTATAAGACGGCACTGAAGGAGGTCAGGCAGCTCAATATCGAACTGGAAAAACGGGTGGCTGACAGGACAGCAAAACTGAGAGAAGCCGTGGCTGAACTGGAGTCCTTTGCTTATACGGTATCTCATGATATGAAATCCCCGATGCGGGCTGTTGATGGCTATGTCCAGATACTGCTGGAGGATTTCGGCGATAAGCTGGACAGTGATGCTGTGGAGATGCTGAACAACATAAGGACCATAAGCAGGGAATCCATCGATATGATAAATATGATACTGCAGTATTCCAAAACCTCGGCGGCTGTCCTGAACAGGGAACCGGTGGATCTGGAAGCCATGGTGACCGAAGTGTTCAACGAACTGAAGCTGGGCTATCCGGACAGAGATATAAGACTGACCATCGAGACCGGTCTGCCAGGCGTAAGTGTGGATCGGATACTGTTCAGGCAGCTGCTCCAGAACATTATTTCGAATTCCATGAAGTTTACGGCCATAAGGGACAAGGCGCTCATTGCTGTGGGGTGTACGATCACACAGGACAGTTATGTTTTTTATGTCAGGGATAATGGTGTCGGCTTTGATATGAAGTATTCGGGCAAGCTGTTCGGGTTGTTCCAGAGGTTGCACACACCAGATGAGTTTGATGGCAGCGGCATTGGTCTGGTCACGGTGAAGAAAATAATTGAAAAGCATGACGGCAAGGTATGGATAGAAGGCAAGGTGGATGAGGGGGCGACTGTGTATTTTACACTGCCGCTTGAAGCCTCGGCACAGTGACAGAGATAAGGAGGAAGGATGGTAAGGAACGATGATGAAGGACAGGAGGATGACAGCACTTAAGACAGCTTTGATCTATATGATAGCAGGCGTTTTGTGGATCTTTGTGACAGACAGTCTGTTGGGTTTGCTTGCAGATGACAGGAGGATCATCTCATGGGTCAACATATCGAAAGGGCTGGTTTTTGTTGTCGTATCCGCAGTCATTGTATATGTGCTCGTGCATAATCTGCTAAAAAGGCTGATGGCAGTGGAGATGGAACTGATGCATATCAGCAGTGAGGTGGAGGGTTCAAGGAAGGAGATGGCTTCTTCATACGAGCGACTGCTTGCCATGAGGAAGAAACTGTATAATATGGCTTATTTCGACCAGATGACTGGTCTGCGCAATCAGATGTCGCTTAAGGTGGACCTGGAGAAGATACTGGGGACAGACACCAGGTTTGCCATGATTTTTATGGACATAGACAATTTCAAATATGTAAATGACACACTGGGACATTCTTTCGGAAATCTGATACTGAAGGAAATAAGTATGAAAATGGCGGGCCTTATGGAAGAAAGCTGTGATCTCTACAGGTTCGCAGGAGACAAGTTCATCGTCATTTATAAGGATATTGGCGGGATACTGGATATCGAGCAGTTTGCCCTGAGGATACTGAAAAGCTTCAAAGATGCGGTCATTGTGGAGAACAAGCCTTTCTACCACACTGTGAGCATAGGTGTCTCGATGTATCCCGAACACGGCGAATCGACGAATGAGTTGCTCAAATGTGCTGAAATAGCTCTTTTTAAAGCAAAAGAGTCCGGCAAGAACAGAATCGTCATATATCGGGAATCAATGGTCACTACGATACACGATTGGGTGGACACCGAGAGGTATCTGAGGAATGCCTTGGAAAAGAGTGAGTTCGAGTTATATTTCCAGCCCCAGTACAGTGTCGGGCAGGATGGGATTTCGGGCTTTGAGGCACTTATCAGGTGGAGAAACGATGAGATGGGCTTTGTCATGCCCAGCAAATTCCTGAAAGTGGCCGAGGATACCAATATGATCGTTCCAATAGGGGAGTGGGTGCTGAGGAATGCATGTATATTCCTGAAAAGGCTGCAGCAGGAAGGTTACGGGGACATGATAGTTTCTGTGAATGTTTCGAAGATGCAGATCCTGCAGGAGGATTTTGCCGATTCGGTCCTGGAGATCGTTGAGATTGCGGATATCGATCCACACAGCCTTGAGATAGAGGTGTCGGAAGCTATACTCATAGAGTATTATGATTTGGTGGCAGAGAAGCTGAATATTCTTAAGGAGCACGGCATCAGGATCGCCCTCGACAATTTCGGGAGAGGTTATTCAGCACTGAATTATCTGCGCAAGCTGCCCATAACGGCTGTAAAGATCGACAAGACTTTCTCTGATATCATAACTATTGGGGAAGAGAGCAGGATATTGACAGATTTTATGATCAAGATCGCCAGGGGTGCGGATCTTCAAATTGTTGGCGACGGAGTGGAGAATAAGGAACAGTTCGATTATCTGAAAGAGAACGGATGTCACAGGCTGCAGGGCTACTACATAAGCAGGCCTCTGTCTGAGAGGGATGTAATAAGAAAGCTGCATGAGGCAGCAGACAAATCGGCTGATATGGAATGAGGATCCAGTGTCCGGTGGTACAGAGGAAATATATGCAGCGCAAATACACTGTGTATGTCAAGGACCAGACGACGAGTCCGGACCGGCATGCGGCAACTGCCTTGTAAGCGTGCAGGCAAAACAGTCTAAGAGTGGCTTGCAGGTATCACAGTCCACATAAGTGCCTGCAGTGTTCTGAAAGCAGGCCGCATCTGCCAGTGGATCAGCTCATTTACTGCAGGTTTTTACATTTCTCAGGGTTCTCAGTAGTTCTTGCCATCAACGATTTTAGAGCCGATCTGAGCTTTTTCCACCACCATGCTGATCAGTTTGTTCCTTATTTCAGAGGTGGGTTCTTCCAGATCGAAGTATTCTTTCAGTTCTTCAAGGTAAGCCTGCTGGTCCAGTTGTTCCATATCCACTTGTTTCGACTTGCCTTTGCCGGACAGGATGAATTGACCTTTGAAGATATACTCATCTTCCGTTATATCGAGACTTGACAGCAACAGTTGTTCAGTTTTCATACAATATACCTCCTCAATCACAGTGTATTAGAATTGTTTGCCAGATATACCGCAAAACAGGCGGATGCCGACTGCGGCATACTTCATGAAGAGCGGATCCATATACGCGGTGTACAAACAGGATACGGTCCGGCTGATCTGGCACAAGTGGCCGTCAGCCCGGCATCCAGGCAGATGGAAGGATACTTGTGCAAGACCTTTCAGAGTCGAACCTACAATAATTCTACCACCATTTTGCTGTCTTGAAAACGGAAAACCGCGAAAAGGTGCGATGCCCTTTTTTCTATTGACTTTTGGGTCCTTTATTCTTATAATGAAATGAGTTGCGCGTGTTTACGGTAGCGGAATTAAGGGTAAAAACAGAACTGGTTTGGTTCTTTTTATTTGTTCTCATTTGACAAAAAAATAACATGATTGGTAAACATAAAATTAAGCAATATATACAACTAAGATTACAGTAAGGGAGGGTGCCATATGACATTTTTTGAGAGTTTGATTGTCGGGTTGATTTGCATGACAGTCGTATTTTTGGTATTGGCTGTTTTGTTTGCTCTTATACTGATATTGTCCCGGGTTTTGGCTTCTGCTTTCAGGAAGAACAAAAGTGCACAGGAAGAGCAGGCAGCAGTACAGAATAATGCTGTACAAGTTACCCAGAGCCAGGCTGCTGCAGCACGTGACCCGCAAATAAATGCATCAGTAAACGGGCTGAAGCTGAATGGCGTTGACGAGAGGACAGCAGCCATGATAATGGCGGTCGTAAGCCATGAAACCAAGACGCCTTTGAATGAACTGGTGTTTAAGTCCATAAGCCTGGCGAAATAATTACTGGCTGTTGGGACAACCAATCCGGGAAAACGCCAGTATAGAACTGGGCTTGTGAATGTACAAAGAATTATTCGTCAGCGTGAAAGAAAGTGGTTCTGATACAGGAACCAAAACCGGATATTTGCAGAAGTATATGATTGAACCCCCGGCAGTGATGCGAAGATGCCCGGAGGGAATTACTGTGAAGCAGCGGAGGTAAATATGAAATATATAGTAACGATCAACAATATAGAATATGAAGTGGAAGTGGATCATGGGAAAGTCGGTGTGATCAGTACCAGGGAAGTATCAGGTGCTGCCACGGTATCGACAGCCGCCCCTGCGTCATCTGCAGCAGAAGTGAAGCCCCAGCCTTCAGAACAGGCACAGGCGACACCTTCGCAGCCTGCATCTGCTAATTTGAGTGGCGGGGAAGCTATCAAGGCGCCTATGCCCGGAACCATACTTGACATAAAGGTCAATGTTGGTGAAGCAGTAAAAAGAGGACAGGTAATACTGATACTCGAAGCAATGAAGATGGAAAATGAGATTGTGGCTCCTGCAGATGGCACAGTCGCTCAAATCCAGGCCGCCAAGGGATCATCCGTAAATGCCGGTGATGTCCTTGCCGTGCTGAATTAGAGAGGTGAATAATATGTTTTTGGATGCGATAAAAACTTTATTACAGGATTCAGGTTTTGCTGCTATCACATGGCAGCACTGTGTGATGATTTTCCTGGCGTGTGTACTTGTATATCTGGCAATAGTGAAGAAATTTGAACCACTTCTGCTGCTGCCGATAGCATTTGGTATGCTGCTGGCCAACCTGCCGCTGGCAGGACTGATGGCTGGTCCGCAGGAGGGTTCCACTGAACCGGCCGGCCTGTTGTATTATTTGTACCAGGGAGTCAAGCTCGGGATCTATCCTTCGCTAATATTCCTCGGTATAGGGACTATGACCGACTTTGGTCCGCTGATTGCAAGACCCTCCAGCCTTTTCATGGGTGCAGGGGCACAGTTCGGTATCGCGGCAGCGTTCATAATATCGATCGTGTTAGGGTTTACACCCCAGGAAGCCGGCTCCATAGGGATAATTGGTGGTGCTGATGGCCCGACAGCTATTTTCCTGACGACCAGACTGGCTCCGGAACTTCTGCCTGCTATAGCGATCGCAGCGTATTCGTATATGGCACTGATACCGATGATCCAGCCGCCTTTGATGAGGCTGCTCACGACAAAGAAGGAAAGAGAAATAAAGATGGAACAGATGCGGGAAGTTTCAAAGCTTGAGAAAATCATTTTCCCAATAGCTGTCACTATATTCTGCGTATTGCTGCTGCCATCAGTTGCTCCCCTTATTGGTATGCTGATGCTCGGCAACCTGTTCAGGGAATCAGGAGTCGTCGAAAGGCTTTCAAATACGGCTCAGAATGCATTGATAAATATCGTAACGATATTTCTCGGCGTGACGGTCGGTGCCACTGCAGTTGGTGAGAACTTCCTGAGACTCGAAACTCTCATGATAATAGGTCTGGGTCTGCTGGCGTTCATGTTCAGTACTGTGGGTGGTTTGATAATAGGCAAGATCATGTGCTGGCTCTCGGGCGGAAAGATCAACCCGCTGATCGGATCGGCAGGGGTTTCTGCTGTGCCGATGGCAGCCAGGGTATCGCAGATCGAAGGCCAGAAGGCCAATCCGTCCAACTATCTCCTGATGCACGCCATGGGACCGAATGTGGCAGGTGTTATAGGCTCTGCCGTTGCAGCTGGTATCCTGCTGGCATTGTTCGGATGATCAAAACAGGTACATTTCCTTATAAACGGGGCGGTGCA
>DGEE01000042.1:0-4271 GCA_002385815.1 Hungateiclostridiaceae bacterium UBA3934 | reverse complement strand
GGGGGGCGGTTCTCCGGAAGGAGGGACGGTTCTCCTGAACAGCAGCAGCTTCCCCGGAATGGTGACAAGTTATCAGGAATACTGCATCATCAGTACACCTTATGTCGCCTCTTATTATCAGTTCAATTGCGCCAGTTTTCTGACTCTCTTGCATTTAGATGTTTTTGCTCTGATGATCAGTTGGCTTGGCGTTATGACACAGGAAACAAGAAAAAACAAAGAATACGCGAAATCCGCGTATTCTTTGTTTCATATAAGATGTATTTGGCTGCGGGAGAAGGATTCGAACCCTCACAGACTGATCCAGAGTCAGTAGTGCTACCCTTACACAATCCCGCAATATCTGCGACAGTCGTTATTATAGCACATTGTCCATGGGTTATGCAAGAGTTTTTAAGAACAATTTTGCAGCACCGGGCTGCTGTCGTTTGATAAAATTGCTGAAAAGGTAATATAGAGCCCTGATGGGCCCCATACCGTCAATACAATATCTTCGATCCGGGTAAAACAAAAGAGAGTCGTTTAATCAACTAGTAAATTTATTATACTAGTACAAATTTCCTATGTCAATAAGAATAAAGACCTATTTTTTATTTTGAAGTGAAAAACTGTACATCATAATGGTAAAGAAGTATTTTGCAAATATTGTTTGTAATGCTATAATAGGTTAAGTGATATTCTGGCAGCGACATGGAGCGGCCGGATCCGTTCAGGCCGGATTCTGTACAGACCGGAGCTGTTTGAGAATGTACATGTTCATGTACGTGGTTTGTATCCGGTGATGCAATGCATTCCCTTATACATATTGCCAACTGAATTGTTGAAAATATTCTTAACGGACGGAATTATCAATAAGAAATATGAGTTTTTATGGAGGTTAGATCGTGGCAAAAAACAAACAAAAGCTGAAAGTGATCCCCCTGGGAGGATTGCAGGAAATAGGAAAGAACATGACTGTTTTCGAGTATGGAGATGAAATAGTGGTAGTCGATTGTGGTCTTTCATTTCCTGAAGACGATATGCTCGGTATAGATCATGTTATACCTGACATATCTTATTTGATAAAGAACAGAGATAAAGTCAGAGCAGTCATACTGACACATGGTCACGAAGATCATATAGGTGCGATGCCTTATTTCCTGAAGGAGATAAATGTGCCCGTATATGGGACAAGGCTGACTCTTGGATTGCTCAAGTATAAGCTGGAGGAGCACAGGATACTGTCGATGGCGAAGCTGGTCGATGTGGAACCGGGGGAAACTATCCGGCTGGGTGCATTTAAGATCGAATTCATAAGGACCACCCACAGCATTGCCGATTCTGTCGCCCTGGCCCTGCATACTCCTGTGGGCGTCGTCGTCCACACGTCTGACTTCAAGATCGACTACACGCCGATCGAAGGCGAGACGACCGATCTTGCACGGCTTGCAGAGCTGGGCAGGAAGGGCGTGCTGTTGCTCATGGGAGACAGTACGAATGCAGAGCGTCCTGGCTATACGATGTCTGAAAGGACTGTCGGTGAGACATTTGAGGACATTTTCATGGATGCAAAAAGCAGGATCATTGTGGCAAGCTTCGCATCAAATGTCCACAGGATCCAACAGGTGATAGATGCTGCCTGCAAATTCAACAGAAAAGTGACCGTCGTAGGCAGGAGCATGGTGAATGTTGTTAATGTGGCCATAGAACTGGGATATCTCAATGTACCCGAGGGTACTCTGGTAGACGTGGATATGATCGACAAGTACCCCCCTGAGAAGATGGTCGTCATAACGACCGGCAGCCAGGGTGAACCGATGTCAGCTTTGTCAAGGATGGCCGTCAATGAACACAAAAAAGTGGAGATCGAACCCAGTGACCTTATCATCATTTCTGCATCACCCATACCGGGCAATGAGAAATCCATATTCAGGGTCATCGATGAACTGTTCAAAAAGGGTGCAGACGTCATATATGAAACACTGGCGGATGTACATGTGTCTGGCCATGCCTGCCAGGAAGAACTGAAGCTGATACACAATCTGGTCAGGCCGAAGTTCTTCGTACCTGTACATGGTGAATACAGGCACCTCAAGCAGCATGCCAATCTGGCCGCCAGGATGGGTATGCCGCCTGAAAACATCTTCGTGATGGAGATAGGACAGGTGCTCGAGCTGAGTCACAATTCAGCGAAGATCAACGGAAGTGTCACATCGGGCAGGGTGCTGGTGGATGGCCTGGGTGTGGGCGATGTGGGCAGCATCGTGCTCAGGGACAGGAAGCTGTTGTCACAGGACGGACTGATCGTTGTGGTCATCACGACGGAAAAAGCGTCAGGGCAGATCATTGCAGGACCTGATATTATTTCCAGAGGTTTTGTATATGTCAGGGAATCAGAAGACCTGATGGAAGATGCCCGTGAGATCATAAAGAAGACGCTGTCAAGGCTGGATGGCAAAAGAGCCAATGACTGGGCTACCAAAAAGAGCGTCATAAAGAATGACCTCAGGGAGTATCTGTATGAAAAAACGAAGCGCAAGCCGATGATACTGCCTATCATAATGGAGATCTGAATAGTGCGGGGCATTCCTCTGCAGGAGGTATTCTTTTGCAGCCGGGGAGTGTCCCCAAATCGACGGTGCCTGTCCCGTAACGCAGACACATACCAACAGATATCTTGTTGGATGAATGCGTCTATGCGACGTGACAGGCACCGTTTTTGTCAACGTATTTATCCCAGCACTTTGGCGGCTTCCTCTGCTGCTGACGCGGCATCAGGTGTATAAATGTCAGCTCCTATGGATTGTCTGTAGCTTTCTGTGACAGGAGCTCCGCCTATCATTACTGTGATGCTGTCCCTTAAACCTCTTTCCTCAAGCAATTCGACTACTTTTTTCATCTCAGGCATCGTGGTGGTCAGCAATGCCGAACATGCGATGATCCGGGCGTCGTTTTCCACAGCGGCTGCAATGAAGCGCTCTGCTGACACGTCGGTCCCCAGGTCAATGACATCGATGCCCTTGCCATCCATCATCATTTTCACAAGATTCTTACCGATATCGTGAAGGTCGCCTTTTACTGTGCCAATCACGATTTTCCCTCTGGCTTTGACACCACTGCTGCCGAGGACAGGTCTGAGGATCTCCATTCCTGCATTCATCGCCCTTGCGGCGATCATTACTTCCGGTATATAAATCTCGTTGTTTTTGAATTTCGCACCGATGATGTCCATCCCGCTAAGGAGGCCTCCGTTGAGGATATTTTCGGCAGAGAGACCTTTTTCCAATGCCGTCTGGACAAGCTCCTTCACAGCATTTGCTTTCCCTTTCTGAAGGTTTTCAGATATAGCGTTGAGTGTTTCCAAATAAAGACCTCCAATCAACCGGATCTGATATCAGTATGTTCCGGTATAATGTCCGAGTTTTGCCCGGCTTACAGCACAAATACGGTTTTATTTCGCTTTACTGCAGAATAATGACTTTGTGATAAGTCTTTTTGCCCTTCTTAATAATCAGTTCGCCGTCTTTGAAAGAATCCCTGACGACCATATGATCTATTGAGCCGACTGTAGTACCGTCGATGTAGATACCACCCTGCTGTACCAGCCTGCGGGCTTCGCTCTTCGACTGTACGAGCCCGGTCTTCTGAAGCAGGTCGATTATATTGATGCCGTTTTCAAGCTCTGAAGCCGGAAATTGGGTCGTCGGAAGGTCGCTTGTACTGCCGCCCTTACCGAACAATGCTTCTGCAAGCTGTTTTGCCTTCATTGCCTCATCTTCGCCATGAACCAGCTTCGTGACCTCATAGGCCAGTATCTTTTTGGCCTCGTTGAGTTGCTCAAATCTGAGCTGTGCCAGCCTGTTTATCTCATCCATCGGTAGGAATGTCAGAAGCTTCAGGCATTTAATAACATCGGCATCATCGATGTTCCTCCAGTACTGATAGAAATCATACGGAGAAGTTTTTTCGGAATCCAGCCAGAGCGCACCTTTTTCTGTTTTGCCCATTTTTTTGCCTTCGCTGGTGGTGAGCAGTGTGAAAGTCATGCCATAGGCCTGTTTGCTGTCGACACGCCGGATAAGGTCGATACCGGCCAGGATGTTTGACCACTGGTCGTCTCCGCCCAGCTGCAGGTTGCAGTTATATTCCTTATTCAGGATAAGAAAATCGTAGGCCTGCATGAGCATATAGTTGAATTCGATGAATGTCAGGCCTTTTTCCAGCCTGGATTTGAAGCATTCAGCAGTCAGCATCCTGTTGACAGAGAAATGGACGCCTATTTCTCTCAGGAA
>DGEE01000026.1 GCA_002385815.1 Hungateiclostridiaceae bacterium UBA3934 | reverse complement strand
AGTATTATTATTAGATATAAGGCTGTAATTATTTTTCATCGCTGAAAACGGGCTTATGCTGTTTTCCGGATTCAAACAGGGATATCCGGAAATCATTCATAAACATTATAATAAAAAATGCGAAGGAAAGAAACAGGGCGATGATAGCTTTTATTGATACGGAAATAGAACCTGTAAAGGGGAAAGTGCTTGATATAGGAGGTATCAGGGAAGACGGTGGACAGTTCCACTCCGGCGTTATTTCAGAGTTTGTCGATTTCCTGAAAGGAACATCATTTGTATGTGGCCATAATATCGTAAATCATGATATGAAATATGTCGGCCATGCAGTCAGGGATGCGGGCATAACTGAGGTCATCGACACGCTGTACCTGTCCCCGCTGATGTTTCCGGCCAGGCCGTACCACAGCCTTATCAAGGACGACAAGCTCCAGTCCGATGATCTCAACAATCCTCTCAACGATTCCATAAAAACCAGAGATCTGTTCTATGATGAAGCCGAAGCATTCCGGAAGACGGATGACATGCTGAAAGAAATTTATTTTCATCTGCTGAAGGATCACAGGGAGTTCAGGTCTTTTTTCAAATACACGGGCTATACAGTGGACACACCGTTTCATCTATCCACTGAACAGCAGCTGGAAGAAATCGAGACACTGATCCACACAAGATTTCTGTTTAAAATATGTGAGAATGTAAGGCTGACCGACATGATCCGGGACAATCCGGTGGAGCTCGCATACTGTCTCGCATTAATCGACACAGGCGACCGCTCTTCCATAACGCCGCCCTGGGTTCTCAAAAACTACCCTGCTGTCGACAGCCTGATGTACTTGCTGAGGGACAGGCCGTGCATCACAGGCTGCGCCTATTGCAACGAAGCATTGGATATCCACGGCGCACTGAAAAAGTTTTTCGGATATGACTCATTCAGGACATATGCCGGCGCTCCGCTGCAGGAACAGGCTGTCAGGGCTGCTATCGAGCAAAAATCCTTCCTGGCGATATTCCCCACCGGGGGCGGCAAATCCATCACATTCCAGCTGCCAGCCCTGATGAGCGGCAACAACACGAGAGGGCTGACTGTTGTTATATCGCCGCTTCAGTCTCTGATGAAGGACCAGGTGGACAACCTGGAAAAGCTGAACATCACCGAGGCTGTTACGATCAACGGGTTACTGAATTCCATAGAACGTGCGAAGGCTATCGAAAGGGTCGAAAACGGATCGGCATCCATATTGTATATTGCTCCTGAATTACTGCGCTTAAAGACTGTTGAAAATCTGCTGCTGGGCAGGAAAATCGTCCGTTTCGTCATAGATGAGGCACACTGCTTCTCGGCGTGGGGCCATGATTTCAGGGTCGATTACCTTTACATCGGCGATTTTATAAGGGAGCTGCAGGGAAAGAAGAACCTGGAGGAGGGCATACCCGTTTCCTGTTTCACCGCCACTGCTAAGCAAAAGGTCATTGAGGACATAAGGGAGTATTTCAGGGAAAAACTGTCCATCGAGATGGATGTGTTCACCTCCGATGCCGTCAGGACCAATCTCCATTACAAAGTGTTCCCCAGGGAAACTGATGAAGAAAAGTACAGCACCGTCAGGGACCTGCTGAGCGAGAACGATTGTCCCACCATCATCTATGTCTCAAAAACCAGGAAAGCGTTTGAACTGGCGCGGAGGCTGACGGAGGATGGATTTGAAGCAAGGCCTTACCACGGGAAAATGGACAGCAGAGAGAAAACAGAAAACCAGAATGCATTCATGAACGGCGAAGTGCAGATAATGGTGGCGACATCGGCCTTCGGCATGGGCGTGGATAAAAAGGACGTGGGGATGGTCATCCATTATGAGATATCGGATTCCCTGGAAAACTATATCCAGGAGGCTGGAAGGGCCGGCCGCGATGAGTCGATCGACGCTGACTGTTATGTGCTGTTCAATGATGAGGACCTGAACAAGCATTTCATATTGCTCAACCAGACGAAGCTCAGCATAAAAGAGATCCAGCAGATATGGAGGGCTGTCAAAAGCGTCACAAAGCAGCGCATGAGGGTCTCACGCTCTGCGCTGGAAATAGCACGGCAGGCAGGCTGGGATGACAATGTCATGGATACCGAAACAAAAGTAAGGACAGCAATAATGGCGCTGGAGGAGGCGGGCTTTCTCAAAAGGAGGCAAAACACACCTCGTGTATATGCCACCGGTATCCTGGCCGCCAATGCCCAGGAAGCCATCGAAAAAATCAATGCATCGTCCAAACTTGACGAGAAGCAGAAGGTACAGGCAATCAGGATCATAAAAAAGCTTATTTCTGCGAAAAAGCGGAAAATAGCGTTGGATGAAGATCCTGAATACAGGGTGGATTACATTTCAGACCATCTCGGCATACCAAGGGATGAAGTAATAGAGATCATAAACCTGCTGAGGGACGAAAAAATACTCGCGGATACGAAGGATATGACCGCATTCATAAAAAAGAAGAAATCTGGCAATCATTCGCTGGAGATACTGAGGGCTCATGTCCAGATCGAAAACTTCCTGCTGAGTATCTATAAAAAGCAAGCTGAGATCTACAATATAAAAAAGCTCAACGAACAGGCGATTACAAGCGGGTGCGCCGAAGCATCCGTACCCAGGCTGAAGACCATTATCAACCTCTGGGCGATTACCAAATGGATAAAGAGGCATTATGACACCAGGTCGAATATGCATTTGAAACTGCGGGGACTGGCAGACAGTGAAGTCCTGCGGGAAAAGCTTATAAGGCGGCATGAACTGGCCCAGTTCATAATTGAGTATCTGTACCGGAAATGCGATGATGTAAAGAGCTACGGGGATGGAACAAAGGACAGGGAGGAGATAGCCGTAGAGTTTTCCGTAGTGGAGCTCAAGCAGGAGTTTGAAAAGGAAATCAGCCTTTTCAATACAAAAACGACATTGAAAGAAGTGGAGGATGCGCTTTTTTACCTGTCGAAGATCGGAGCCATGGAACTGGAAGGAGGTTTCCTTGTTACCTACATGGGGCTGATGATCGAGCGTTTGGAAACCAACAACAGAAGACAGTATAGGCTTGAGGATTATAAGAAACTTGAGCAGTTTTACGAGAGCAAGATCCAGCAGATCCACATAGTAGGTGAGTATGCCAGAAAAATGATGGAGGACTACCAGGCTGCCCTCCAGTTCGTTGACGATTATTTCAAGCTTAATTATTCATCGTTCCTCAACAAGTATTTCAGGGGCGAGAGGCGGCAAGATATCAGCAGGAGCATCACGCCGGAGAAGTTCAGGCGTTTGTTCGGGGAACTCTCGACTACCCAGCTTAAAATTATAAATGACAAGGATTCCAATTATATAGTCGTCGCTGCGGGACCTGGAAGCGGCAAGACCAGGATACTGGTGCACAAGCTGGCCTCCTTGCTGCTGATGGAGGATGTAAAACATGAGCAACTGCTGATGCTGACATTTTCAAGGTCGGCTGCCACGGTCTTCAAAAAGCGACTGCTGGAACTGTATGGGAATGCCGCAAATTATGTAGAGATCAAAACATTCCATTCATATTGCTTCGATCTGCTGGGAAAGCCCGGTACATTGGAGGCCTCAGACAATATCATCCGTGAGGCAGTGGACAGGATCCGCCGCGGAGAAACAGAACCCGGCAGGATAACCAAAACAGTGCTGGTGATAGATGAGGCCCAGGACATGGACGCGAATGAGTATGAGCTTGTTTGCGCGCTGATGGAGCAAAACGAGGAAATGCGCGTTATAGCGGTGGGCGACGATGACCAGAATATTTTCGCTTTCAGGGGCTCCAGTTCGAAATACATGGAGAAGCTGATAACTGAGAAAAACGCTACCACATATGAGCTGGCAGAGAACTACAGGAGCAAGGCCAATATAGTCGAGTTCACAAACGAGCTGGCCATGAAAATTTCGTACAGACTAAAGAGGACACGCATCATACCGAAACAGAAGGACAATGGTATAATCAGGATCGTTCACTACAGGAGCAACCACTTGATCACCCCTGTTGTGGATGATGTAATGACGGCTGAGCTTTCGGGAACGACCTGCATACTGACCATGAAAAATGAGGAAGCGCTGAAGATTGCCGGACTGCTGGTGAACAAGGGCATGCCGGCGAAACTTATCCAGTCGGAGGAAGGCTTCAGGCTGTACGATATGCAGGAAGTACGATACTTCCTGGGTCTGCTGGAGATGGATCAGCCGTCTTTCAGCAGCTCATCATCTGTCGATACTGGCAGCAGCCATGAAGGACAGGCATCTGCCGAAGGGAAGTCCGGTGTCGGGATCAGCAGCCGGAGCGATGATCAGGCTTTGCCAGATAGCGTAGAAGATACACCTCACGTTCAGCCTGGCAGACAGATCCCGACGTCGCCTGTAATAACTGCCGATGCCTGGGAGGAAGCCAAGCGAAAGCTGAGGGACAGGTTTGACTGGAGCCGTGGTCAAAGCGGCGACCATGATCCGAGTGGCAGCCGGAAACCTGGCACGTCTGCCAACCCCAACCTTGAGCTGTGCCTGAACATGATAAAAAGTTTCGAAGAAGCAAATCCAAAGCTGAAGTACAGGTCAGACCTGGAGACGTTTATAAAGGGGTCCAAACTGGAAGACTTTTACGTGGAGCACGGGGAAACGATACTTGTTTCCACCATGCACAAGGCGAAAGGGCGCGAGTTCGACAATGTGTTCATCATGCTGGACGGCTACAAGCTGGATTCAGACGAAGCCGTCCGTGTGCTCTATGTAGCAGCCACAAGGGCAAAGCGCCGGCTGGCCATCCATTACAATGGCTATTACCTCAACAGGATCAGTGCAGCGGGCATCGAATATATCGAAGATAAGGGAATATACCGCCCACCGGCACATCTGGCCGTCCAACTGACGCACAGGGATGTGTGGCTTGATTACTTTTATTCTGTACGCCATATCGTTGAGAAGATGCAGAGCGGAGACAGGCTGACCATAGCCGACGGCTGCTGTCTCAATGCCGATGGCCAGGTTGTTGTGAGGTTTTCCAAGTGCTTCAATGCGAACATTGAGAAAATGAAGCAAAAGGGTTACCGGGCTGTCAGCGCATCAATAAGATTCATAGCACACTGGAAGCGGGAAGATGCAGAAGATGAAGCCCT
>DGEE01000021.1:860-4275 GCA_002385815.1 Hungateiclostridiaceae bacterium UBA3934 | reverse complement strand
CACGTCGTAAGGACCGCATGGCACAATATGTGAGCTTAAGGCAAGAAGGCATATTTATATCAACATCGCTTTTGAACAGACTGTATGGCGCAGAAGATCAATGCGGCGGATACCAGGGGTTTTATAAGAATTCGTCTGTTTTATGGGTTTTCAGAGATCGGGGAGGTTATTAGTATACAGGCTGATTTGGGAGTAGCTACGCAATCACCTTTATTCAATAAAATTCATGAGCGGCAGAACAAGCGGAGGCATATTGGCCTCAACAGTCATTAGTGTCACAATGGGTCTCAGGTAACTGAATAGCACAGCCGGGGCATTTTGCCTCAACATGGCTTCCAGTCGTACTGTATCTTTATCCAGCACATCATCCCATGCAAAGCAGCCCTGTATTTCGATATCCAGTTTAAATGGAACAACAGACAGTTCTTTTGAAGTGAATACTCCCACTTTTAGTACAACAATTGATTCTTTTTCCTGCTCATCAGCACTTTTTTGAACAAGTATATTATTATCGATCTCAAGAGTTACTTCTTTTTCAAATATATAGTCTTTGTTAACATCAAGTTTAATTTTAGTGATCTGTGGCTTTCCAACTAACTGAAAATTGCTTTCCTTCATAATAAAATACCTTCCTATATTGATAATAATGGTTCGACCTTGCCTCTGTTTTTATCTGTTGAGTGTTCCCTCAAAAAAGAAGTCAGGCGTTTATTGCTATACATATTTCTGTTGCAAATTTCAGTACAAGTTCTTTCTGAATGAATTACCGAAATGCTTACAACATTATTGATCTCTGTTAGCTTATACATAGAACTTCTCTTCTTTTTTACATATTGCTCATATGCGGCTTTATAATACTTGCTGAACGATTTTTCAGATATTCTGTCTTTGGCCCTGTTGAGCATTTCTAAGAACCACTGTGGATCCGAGTCTATTTTTCTCAAAATGTCATCATGTGCACGATCCTGAACCTGGTGGTTTTCGTATCTGGTTATTGTCGCCTTGCCCCAGTCCAAAATCTCAGAAAGCTCTTTCTGACTAATGTTATATTTTTCGCGAATCTTCCTGATTTCAGCAGATGTTAACAAACCTGATGCCCTTCTGTATGCATCTTTTACTGCCAGACCGTTGGCTTTGATTATTTCTTCAGTTTCAATACACTCATCAGTATTTGAGCAATACTCATAAATTGAATTGAAATTTACTTTTAAGCCGTTAAAAGTCTCACTCTCTACTCTTTCTATAATATCCACAGTATGCTCTTGCATACAACTAAGACAAAACTTGTTTTCACGCCTGAGAATTCTCATTATTCTCCCTCCACTATCCTTGTCTGTAAGGGAAATCACTTTCCTTAAATGGTCTTTCGGCAAAATGGAAAGACATTACGAAAATATAGTCCATCCCTCCAACACCGTTTACATTTAACAATTCTACTCTTATCTTAATATATACATCTTCACCTGGATATTTCTACCAAAAACACGCATTTCAGACCGCTCGGTGAAATTTGTATCCTGGACAGTTTCTATATAGTCATAGTGCCTTAGGCGGGAAAGCTCCCTCTTTAGCACCTTAATTTCATCTTCACCAGGGAACAGATAATGTATGGTGTATCGATTTGTAAATCTTTCATTTCTTTTATCATCAACTTCTCTCTTTTTTTGAAAAACTATTCTGACACGACCGCTATTCAATGCATAGTTAAGGCGTACTAAAAAAGTCCTGATGTCTCCCAGACTCTCAATCCTCTTTTTCTCATGTGGTTCTCCTGATAGCATTGTATCGCCTCAGTCATACACTGTCAATAAAATCGGCATCAATTGATACCATAAATAAAGTGACATTATGTGTATGGCAAGTTATTTTCCAAGGCCATTATTACATATATTGCATTACCTGACAACATTTTCATGCTATTTAATACAATAATGAAATGAAATAGATTTTTTCAGTAAATAAGCAGTGAAAAAAGCAGAGAAGTGGAGAGAAGCCTCTCAATGACAAAATAATAAAAGTGATAAGTAACGGCCCGAATCACATCTGATCACAAGGAACTGATGTACTTGTCTGTTAACATCAACATAATCATCAGCATTGGAAAAATGCGCAGTCCTTTAATTATTTGCAGTTGATATGTTTCCGCTGCCCGAGCTGTGAAAATATAACACCGCTGAACATCCTGACTCCTGCCTATTCAGCCTTCTCTTTCATCTTTTCAATAAGCCTCAGTATACCGGATTCCACCCTGGCAAGATCCTCTTCCTTCGGTACCCCCTCAAACTCCACGGATTCGATGAAATCCCAGTTCATCCTGTTTCTTTCGATTATTTCCTTCAATTCATTTTCTGCACCACCGGACCATCCGTATGAGCCGAACCTGAATGCCGCCTTGCCTGTGATCCTTTTCCTGCCAGCCTCACTCAGAGCCGCTGCGACCGGCGGGAACAGCTTGTACTCATAAGTAGGGGCTGCGATGATTATCGCTGCCGCCCTGAAAACACTTGCAACGATTTCGCTGTCGCCTGCTCTTGCCGCTTCCAGCTTGCTGTATCTGATACCTTCCCGCTTAAGCACTTTTTCGGCATGACCGAGCGCCTTTGCAGTCATTCCGTACATAGACCCCCACAATATGGTGATTTCATTTTTCCCGGCACCTTCAGCATACCTGGTGAACCTGGCATAATCATCGATTATCTTCTGTGGGTTTTCCCTGTAAACCGGGCCATGGCCGGGTGCTATCGTTTTTATATCCAGCGTTTTTGCCTTCTCTATAGCCTTTTTCACGCTGGCCGTAAAAGTACCCATTACGTTGGAATAGTACCTTATCCCTTCTGACTCAAAGAAATCCTGCTCTTCGGGCGTCAGTTCATCATCGAAGCAATGTTCTTCCATCCTGCCGAACGCGCCAAACATGTCGCATGAGAAGAGCGTTTTGGTCCCCGTCTCATAGGTGTACATGGTGTCCGGCCAGTGTACGTTCGGCACCGGATGGAAACTCAGCACCTTGCCTTTCCCGAGGTCCAGGGTGTCTCCCTCCTTCACGATCCTTACTTTGTCTTCACCATAGAATGAAGAGACCATCTTTGCTGCCTTGTCAGTGCATATTATCACAAAGTCATCCTTGATTTTTCTGAAGTTTGAAATCCAGCCGGAGTGGTCCGGTTCCATGTGATTGACAATCAGATAGTCGATGCTGCGAGGGTCGACTCCAATTTCCTCCAGGTTTTTGTAGAGAGTTTCCGGTACACCGTCCCATCCTATCACGCCGTCGATTATTGCAGTCTTTTCTCCCCGGACTATATATGAATTGAGAGTCACCCCGTTCATAATATCCCACATTCCCTCAAACAGTATCTCATCAACGTTCATGGTCAGCATATGTATCCCATCGGCGATTTTTATTTTTCTCATA
>DGEE01000021.1:0-637 GCA_002385815.1 Hungateiclostridiaceae bacterium UBA3934 | reverse complement strand
TAAGGAAAAAAGCGGAGATGCGATGTTTGTACAGACAGATGTAAGATCAGAGTCTGATATAGTCCGGCTGATGGAAGCAGCCAACCAGGCATACGGTCATATCGATATCCTGATCAACAATGCAGGAATATCAGTTTTCAGGCCAGTTTTCGAATTGTCAGCGGAAGAATGGGACAACATCATAAATACCAACCTGAGAAGCGCCTTCCTGTGCTCGCGCGAAGCAGCAAAATATATGCAGAAGAACAAAGACGGCGGAGGCATTGTCAATATCGCCTCAACCAGGGCCATCATGTCCGAGCCGAACTCAGAAGCATATGCAGCTTCCAAGGGCGGGATCGTCGCTCTTACGCATGCGCTCGCGGCTTCACTGGGCCAATACGGGATCACCGTCAACGCGATTTCCCCTGGCTGGATCGAAACAGGAGATTACTCAAAATTGGAAGAGACAGACCATGAACAGCACCTGTCGGGACGCGTGGGAAAGCCGGACGATATTGCACGTGCCTGCGTTTTTTTGACGGACAGGGAGAATAATTTCGTTACAGGCATCAACCTGGTCGTGGATGGTGGAATGACGAGAAAGATGATTTATGAGGAGTAAGATTTATACAGCAAAATCCTGTTGCATCATCAG
>DGEE01000088.1:3669-5042 GCA_002385815.1 Hungateiclostridiaceae bacterium UBA3934 | reverse complement strand
CATAATGGGGGATTTAAAATCATGAGTAAGGTGTATAGATTTATTTCGACGTGCCTGGGCATCATACTGATCCTGTCTGGCTGTGTAAATACGCCAAAGGATGGGACTATCTATCTGAAGGATGCCATGGATTTGATAAATGTTCTGGAGAGTACACATCCGGCTTTCGACCTCGGGGATATCAGCGAGGATTACGAGCTTGAAAAGCAGCGGTTCATAAACTCGATCGACAGCAATACGAGCAGGGACGACTTTATTATGCTTGTCCGAAGGTACCTTACAGTTTTACAGGATGGGCATACAAATGTGAGGGGGAATGCTGATCCACTTTTTCTGGATTTAAACTGCCGTGCGGTGGGAGAAGACCTGTTTCTGACAGATGAAAATGGAAGCATTACCGGAATCCGGGTGACCCACATAGGCGGCGTGCCTGTAAGCACCATATTTTCCACAGTCCAGCAGTACCATGTTGCTGAAAATGAAGCGGGAAGGGATATGAATAACAGTACATGGACTTTGAATTATGAGATCTTACAGTTGGCAGGGTGTGATGTGACCCAAAGCTCTGCGGAAGTGACATTGGAGAAGGATCGTAAAGTCTCCGCACAGGATGTTAGGTTTGTCAACAAAGACGTGAACAGTAAGTATCATTATTTGCATGAGATAAGCTCTGAGATGATCGAGGATATTTTCTACATCGATATGAATACGTGTGATGTCAACGATACATTGGAGAAGCAGATTGGGGCCTTGAAGGATGTGCTGGATAAGGGAACGACAAAGGTTATCATCGACGTCAGGGATAATCCGGGCGGTGATTCGATGGCCTGTACAATGCTGCTGGAAGCCATGGATATGAAGGAACCCGATTACGGCGTTTATATAAGGTATTCCAAACTGGCGCACAAGAAATACAAATATCTTCCTAAAAGTGGATTTATGCAGCATGACCCGGACAGGACAACGGCCAGAAGGAACGAAAATATAGACTTGGTGGTTCTCACTAATGAGAATACATACAGCTCTGCAACGATGCTGGCTGTGTTTGTAAAGGACGGCGGTCTGGGGACTGTAATAGGAACTCCCAGTTCGAATGCTCCAAGCTCTTATGGCGATATATTATACTATACTCTGCCAAAGAGCCGCATTGAGGTTTCGATTTCATATAAACGTTTCCTGCGTCCGGATGCGGAAGCGGATCCAAGGATAGTGATGCCTGACATTTGTGCTGAATATGGCGAGGATATTCTTGCAAGGGCGGTCGAATATCTTAACAGCAGGTAAGCGGCAGGGAATGAGGTCCTGGACAGAGAAATATTTAGCAATCCATATCAGGAAAATTCAGATTCTCATGTTTTCGCTGTACCATTTTT
>DGEE01000088.1:0-3462 GCA_002385815.1 Hungateiclostridiaceae bacterium UBA3934 | reverse complement strand
CTGTACCATTTTTGTACTTCTGGGCGATTGTATGATAGGTTTTCCAGCTTATCATGTTTTTCTTGCTTTTCGCTGTACCGTTTTTGGACTTCTGGGTGATGGTATGACTGATTTTCCAGTTTTTCATTATTTTCTGTACCGTTTTCGGGTTTCTGGGCAGCAAAAAGTAAATTAATACCATTTACACACTACATAAAGCAGATAATTAGGGTTTTATGTAAATCACTCTTGCTCAAATAAAGGTGTTTCAGCAGTTTTTTTGCCCAGAAGTCCAAAAACGGTACAAAAAACTTCACTGAAACGGTAGGTACAAAAAACTCCGCTAAAACAGCAGGTACAGAAACCGCGCTAAAACAGTCGGTACAGAAACTACGCCAAAACGGCAGGTACACAAAACGCCGCCAAAATGCTCCCAAAGATCAGATAATCCAGCTGTATTCATTAGTGAATATGCACAAGCCGCAGAGGATGCGTCCTATAATTAAATACATCGAGAGGATGCACCCTGCAAGTAAATACGCCGAAAGGGTGCGCTTTGCATGTAAATGCGCGAGAGGGCACGTCCTAAAAGCAATTGCACCGTATAAGGTGAGTCTGAAAGAAACTACATCGGAGAGGGCGCGTCCTAAACGCAATTGCATCTAGAGGGCACGTCCTAAAAGAAATTGCGTCGCAAAAGGTATGACCTGAACGCTCGATACACAAATTATTGAATCGGTCCTGGCAGCAAGAATTTATCTGCTCAGGTCTATGCCCAATTCATAGATATTGTTGTTCCTGTATACGGACAGGAATTTATAAGTTTTTCCGTCTTCCACCCTTTGCTTTATCGGAGTTGCTATGTAATCGGCTCCTTCCAGCAACTTTCTAAGGTTTTCATCGATCTCGAAGAGGTTGATGCCTCTGCCTATTTCCTCGTTGCAGAGGTACACATAGCCTGTTTCATCTGCTACATATGCAGATGTTATGTTCAGTCGCCGGCATATCCCGGCAAGATTCTCATTGGTGTATCCTTTTGTATCCAGATACTCAATTACTGATTCCATATCAATGAGCATCTTTATTTCCATGGATCTGTCTCTCAGGTTATAGGCCATTTCTCCAAGACTGTCGCCGAGCTCGATGATTGAAGCGACATAATCGTTCTGCTCCTGCATGTTTGCAGATGACTGGTTTGTATTTGCTGAGGTTACCTGGTTTATGGCGTATAGACTATTCATGAGTTCTTTAATATTTGCTGCCTGGTTCAGTATCGCATCTCCGGTCTCATTCAGTTTGTCTATGCAGTCCTGCGTCGATACTGAGGACTCATGGATTTTGTCCAGAATATCATCCATATCCTTTACACCTTTGATTTCTTCCTCCAAAGCTGAATTCACTCTGTCCAGTCCGTTAAGTGAGTTTACTACACTGTCGGTCAGCCCTGTGGTGTATTTTTGAATGACTTCGACATAATTGTTGGTTTCAGCAGACAGAGTTCTTATTTCATCTGCTATTACAGCGAATCCTTTTCCGGCTTCACCGCCCCTGTTCGCCTCTATCGCTGCATTCAGGGTCAGCAGGCTTGTCTGGGAGGCTATCGACCTTATCGTTTCACCCGCGGAAACGATTTTGTTCGTATCGATGCTGGCCTGGTTGATCATACTGTTTATTTCCATGACAGCCTGTGTGGTTGCTTCGTTCTGCTTCCTCAGCTCACTCATCAGTTCGAGCCCGATGTTCTTGTTGGTGATGATCTCTTCCATATTGTCAGTAACGAGTTTTATCTGGTCGCGGTTATCTGAAAGGGCTTTTTCCAGTTCAGCTATGTGCTGTGCAATTTTTTCAGTGTCGGATACTATATTCAGCGAACCTTCTGCTATATCTTCTATGGCCGCTGTGACACTTTCCATCGATTTTTTGAACTCATTGCTTCCTTTCCTCAGCGTTTCAGTTCCTTCTTCCAGTTGAGTCACTTTCCTGAATATGTTGTCAGCCAGGTCTCTGGCATGATTGAGGCTGCCTGCTGTTTTGGCTGAATTGGTCTTTATGGAATCTGTCATTTTGCCATAGGTTTGCAAGGTGGCTAATGATGCACATGTGAAGCCAGTGTATATCAAGAGGTTCATCAGTATATCCATCAACAAAAGATCGCCGATCTGTGTCAGTGCGGTATAGGCAACATGCGTGAGAACCGTTGTCAGCAGTACAGCACCTGTCAGCCATTTGTTGAAAAACATCAGGGATATTATCAACAGCGCGGTAAATACAATGAAATCATTCAGTGATATCTGTGTCGTCGTCATCAGAAACAAATGGGTCAGATACAGTCCTGCCAGTCCGACATATCTGATCAATACTGAAAGTGCATTTATCCTGTATATGATGAACAGGGCTGCGCAATTCAGTATTCCGGAGATGATACATACGAGTAAGGGGACAAGTGTGATTTTATCGCTTATGTACGCCTGAACGCAATTGATGATGAACAGGAAATGTATAACGTGTACTAATAAAATGGATTGCTTGTTCGCCCTTTTTACCAATTCCACATTATCACCCCTGAATATGCTCATTTAATTATATTATATAACATAAATTCACAAGTGCAAAATGGGCTGCTTGATGGGTGCCGGCAGTATATATGACATATAACAACAATGAAGATTAGTTATGCTATTATTTACTTTAAATCCAATTGTATCTATATTGTTCACTTGTTCAAGCAACTTCTACTCATTTTCTTTTTATGGTAGAATGGATAAGAAACAGGGGGTCATAGATTGTCCAGACGCAAGAGCCAGGAGCATTGCTTGCTCTGACTGTCATCAACTGGAT
This sequence comes from Hungateiclostridiaceae bacterium UBA3934, assembly GCA_002385815.1. Lineage (GTDB taxonomy): Bacteria > Bacillota > Clostridia > Acetivibrionales > DTU013 > DTU013. The sequence continues at coordinate 645 of DGEE01000088.1, read as the reverse complement.
AGGCTGTGATTCGTGTGCTGGTCTTGCCGGGGCGGCGCTGGCATTTGTTGTTCTGATAATTTTATATAGAAGAAAGATATGGCAGCCCAAATGGATAGTATTAGCTACAGTTGTTGTCGTCATGAGCGGATTGACAGTGTTCAATTTTGCGACGAACAACTCGTTAGTGGAGGCGCGTCAGCCGTATGCTCACATTGGAGAGCAAGGAGGATGACGAGAAGGTTCTGTCAGACTTGCACAAAAAGCTGGCCGGATTGACAGATGTAAAGATGGACGATGAGAAAACAGAGATAGTCATTGAGAAGGATACCATGAGCATCACGGTCAGGGACGGCATACATTTGCACTGTATTTCCCGCAATTATGGGCCGCACCTGAAATATGCGCGTGTGAAACACATCAGATTCAGAATCATAACGTCAGAAAACGTATATCTGTCATTGATATGCATAGATAAAGACGGCAATGAGAAAGTGATCGATGTTCGTGAAGCAAACGGCGAATGTTTTACAACATCTCTTGGCCAAGAGCCGGATTCGGAGCATCATATCGGATCCGTTCTGCCTGCTGCCGGTAATTATACAGCTAGTATTACACTATAAGCGGATCCAGACCTATGTATGTATCTGTCTCTTATACACATCT
>DGEE01000092.1:5854-7955 GCA_002385815.1 Hungateiclostridiaceae bacterium UBA3934 | reverse complement strand
GTGCTTGGAAAGAATACAGATTCCTCTGAACCTGTAGACGATATATGGTCGCTGAGCAACTTCCAAAGAGGTCTGAAAATCCGGAGGTTATTCGGGGCGAATCTGCCCAACAGCTTTCCTGTAATCGCAAAGTATGAAGCGGGGAAGGCAGTGATGATCAAGAGTATGGATTTGACTGCTGCCAGCTACCAAAAAGGGAACACGGCTGAAAGAACGCTGAAAGGATATCTGAACGAACTCAGGGAGTACCAGGGACAGGAGAAACCCTGGGGCAGCGATGGTATCGCAATCAAAAAGAGCGAAATAAAGCACAGAGAGCTGCTGCTTGTTATACCGCAGAATGAATTGTCTGATACGATCGAGATGATGTTGACTGATATTGTCAGGTATGCTGAGTCCATTGGGATAGACATGATTATAGAAAGATTCGGGATGAAGCGCATGGAAGAGGATAAGAGTGGAAGCAGAGATGAAGCAGCTTATGGAGAAGCGGACGGAACCGCAGATAATACAGTAGGTGCAGCAACAAATGACGGCGATGGCGATGAATAGACTGGACACGATTAGCACACTGCAGTTAATTGAAGCATATATTGCAAACTAACAAAATATGTTGTAAAATGAATTAAAAATTAAATAAGATGAGGAGAGATGAGAGAAGATGAGTAAGCTGAGAAGAAATGATATCGTCAAGATCCCTTTGGAGGAGTCTGAGATTCCACGGCAATGGTACAATATCGTTGCCGACATGCCTAACAAACCTGCTCCGTACTACAGTCCATTTACCGGTGAATTGCTGAAACCTGAGGAGATGAAGGCTATTTTCCCTGATTCACTGATAGCTCAGGAAATGTCCACTGAAAGATTTATCGAGATACCGGATGAGGTCCGTGAGATTTACAGACAATGGAGACCATCGCCGCTGTACAGGGCGAGGAATCTTGAGAAGCTGCTGGACACTCCGGCGAGGATATATTACAAATACGAGGGCAGCAATGCAACCGGAAGCCACAAGCTGAATTCAGCCATAGCACAGGCATATTACAACAAGGAAGCCGGGATAAAGAGGCTTGCTACAGAAACAGGTGCCGGGCAGTGGGGCAGTGCGTTGAGTATGGCATGCAACCACTTTGGTCTTGAGTGTACTGTTTATATGGTCAAGGTAAGTTACAGGCAGAAGCCGTACAGGCGCTCATTTATGGAGACTTTCGGGGCAAGTGTTTATGCGAGCCCGACGACGAAGACACAATCAGGCAGGAGAATACTCGAAGAAGATCCGGAATCGTCAGGAAGCCTGGGGATAGCTATTAGCGAAGCTGTAGAAGACGCTGCCACCCATGATGATACCAATTATTCGCTTGGCAGTGTCCTGAATCATGTATGCCTGCATCAGACTGTTATCGGGCAGGAAGCAAAGGCCCAGCTGGAAAAGGTAGATGAATATCCGGATATCGTCATTGCCTGCTGTGGTGGAGGCAGCAATTTCGCAGGCATTGCATTCCCGTTCCTGCGCGACAAACTGTCAGGTAGCAAAAAACTGCGCGCCATCGCTGTTGAACCCGCAGCTTGTCCAACCCTCACAAAGGGTGTATTTGCTTTTGATTATGGCGACACAGCAAAGATGGCCCCCATCGCAAAGATGTATACGCTGGGCCATGATTTTGTGCCTGAAGGAATACATGCAGGGGGACTGAGATACCATGGCGCATCAGCCATCGTAAGCCAACTGTATGACGACGGCATTATCGAGGCTGTAGCTTATGGACAGAAAACCGTATTCGATGCAGCTGTCATGTTCGCCAGGGCTGAGGGGATCATACCCGCTCCCGAATCCTCACACGCTATCCGTGCAGCGATAGATGAGGCAGAAAAAGCAAGGGAAGCGGGCGAGCAGAAGGTGATCCTGTTCAATTTGAGCGGCCATGGATATTTTGACATGTCATCCTATGACTATTACTTCAGCGGCGATATGATAGATGTGGATTATTCAAAGGAAAATGTAGAAAAAAGCATATCAAGGCTCCCAACGATAAAATAAAACATCAGAGAAAGCACAAAACTGCCGGCATCCAAACAGCCGGCAGTTTTTTTGCGACCAGAC
>DGEE01000092.1:0-5593 GCA_002385815.1 Hungateiclostridiaceae bacterium UBA3934 | reverse complement strand
CTTTTCGGGTGGAGGGACAGTTCTTCACTTTTCAGGTTGAGGAACAGCTCTCATGTTCTCATAATGAAGACAGCTCTCAGGATTTGCCATATTTGAATTGCCGTATTTTAATATACGGTTTGTCACGATGCAAAACATGATTTTATGCAAAACTTTTGGAGAACCGTCCCCCTTCTGGAGAACTGCCCCTTCAGTCAGCATTTGCAGGACCGTCCCCTTCCGAAAGTCATCGCTAATGAGGGAACGTTCCTGCAACTGAGCTGGAGCTTGGTATTTCATCAGCCGGATTTTGAAGAACTGTCCCTCCAGTCAACTTTCGAAGGACCGTCCCCGTAACTGAGCTGGAGCTTGGTATTTCATCAGCCGGATTTTGAAGAACTGTCCCTCCAGCCAACTTTTGCAGAACTGTCCCCCTTTCCAGAGAACCGCTCACTTTTGAAGAACTGTCCCCCGGTCATCTTTTGCAGAACTGTCCCCCAAATGAAGAACTGTCCCTATGGTAGTCCCTGTGGTATTTTAGCCAGTGACCGCTAATATAATTAAAATGTGGCAGCTGCCGGAGCAGAACCGGGTTGGATATGTGTATGCCAGTTCGGGTGCTTTCGCATGGAAGGGGGCAGGCGTGTGTTTGGCGATGATATTTCGGAGATTATTGAAAGGGAAAGACAGGGTAGAGAAAGGGAGCGCTTTGAGGGCACATTTCTCGATTATGTGGAGATTGTCAGAAAGAATCCTGATGTGGCCATGCTTGCACATCAAAGGATCTACAATCTGATTTCAAAAGCGGGCGTCGAAGTGGTAAGAACTGACGAATGTTCGAGGCTGAGAAGGATTTACGGCAATGATGTCATAAAAAAATACAAGTTCTTTGAAAATTTCTACGGTATAGATAAAACAATAATGAAGATAGTGAGGTATTTCCATTCAGCAGCGATGGCCGGCGAGGAATCCAGGCAGGTTCTGTATCTGGTCGGGCCGGTAGGATCCGGGAAGTCTTCTATTATGGAAGAAATAAAAAGGGCACTTGAGTCAAGCCAGGAGATATATGCCCTCAAAGACTGCCCGATGCAGGAGGAACCACTGCACCTGGTGCCATATCATCTCAGGAGCAAGTTCGAAGAGATCCTGAATGTGAGGATAGAAGGTGATCTCTGCCCTGTCTGCCGCTATAGGCTCTGGAATGAATATGCAGGGAGATATGAGGATTTCCCGGTGATAAAGACAGGGTTTTCCATCAGTTCGAGAAAAGGTATCGGAGTAGTACCGCCGGTAGATCCGAACAATCAGGATACGAGCGTGCTTATCGGCAGTGTCGATATTTCCAGGATAGATCTCTATCCGGAGGACGATCCCAGAGTCCTTTCGCTGAATGGTGCGTTTAATGTCGGCAACAGGGGCATTGTCGAATTCATTGAAGTTTTCAAGAATGAAACAGAATATCTTCATACAATGATCACTGCAACACAGGAGAAATACATACCATCTCCGGGGAAGGGGCCGATGATCTACTTCGACGGCGTTATCCTTGCTCATTCGAATGAGGCTGAGTGGAATAAGTTCAAGTCTGACCACACTAATGAAGCGATCCTCGACAGGATCGTGAAGATAGAGATCCCATACTGTCTGGAGCTTAATGAAGAGGTAAAAATATATGAGAAGATCCTGAGAAAAAGCAGATTTCAGGCTCACATAGCGCCTCATACCATTGAGGTGGCTTCGATGTTTGCCATACTGACCCGACTTGCTCCCTCATCAAAGGTAGATCTCATGACGAAGCTCAAGATATACAATGGAGAGGAAATCGTTGAAAAAGGCATGACCCGGAAAATCGACATAATGGAACTGAAGGAAGAGGCACCGCGAGAGGGAATGACAGGCATTTCCACAAGGTTTATCATGAAAGCCCTTGATATGGCATTGTCAGAATCCGAATTCGACTGCATAAATCCCATATCCGTTATGGAAATGCTGATCAAGTCGGTAAAGGAATTGTCGGTCAGTGAAGAGGAAAAAAACAAATATATCCGATTCATACAGGATTCAATCAAGAAGGAGTACAACAAAATCCTCGAAAAGGAGGTAACCAAGGCTTTTATCTACGGTTACAGGGAACAGGCGGAAAGCCTTTTCAACAATTATCTCGATCATGCAGAGGCATTTGTCAATAAAGCCAGGATAAAGGATCACAATACTGGTGAAGAGCTCGAGCCTGATGAGAGGTTCATGCGCTCGATCGAGGAGCAGATAGGAATCACAGAAGCATCAGCAAAGGGTTTCAGGGCAGATGTAACGGCATATATGTTTTTTGTGATGAGAAATGGCGGGAAACTGGATTACTGCAGCTATGAGCCGCTCAAGGAAGCTATCGAGAAAAAGCTTACGGCATCAGTCAGAGAACTCAGCAGGATAATTACGAAAGCCAAAGTGAGAGATGAGGAGCAGAACAGGAAATACAACACCATGGTAGCTGAAATGAAACGAAATGGGTATTGTGACCATTGCTGCAATGTAGTCCTTAAATACAGTGCCAACAATCTGTGGAAAGATTGAACCCGAATATTGAGAATCATCTTTGCGTGCGAGGTCAAAACATGGCGATTTTTAGTGAGTATGATCCCTGCGGAAGAGAGCGTTCGTCTGAAGACAGGCGCAGGCATAAGGAGTTGGTGGAGGAATCTATCAAAAGGAATATAGGTAACATAATATCCGAAGAAAGTATTATCGGTCAGAGCGGCAATAAAAAAATAAGGGTACCTGTGAAGGGCATCAGGGAATACAGATTTATTTACGGAAGCAGCAGAAAAGGTGCAGCAACAGGTGATGGCGATGAAAAACGCGGTGATGTGGTCGGGGACGATTCCGGTGGGAGCATCTATGGTCATGGGGGCGCGGGCAACATAGAAGGTGAAGATATATACGAAACGGAGATCACCATTGAAGAGCTTGTGGATTATCTGTTTGATGATCTGAACCTGCCCGATCTGGACAGAAGGAAGCTTTCCGGGTTTGAATCAGTCAAAGGATACAGAAAGCTGGGATATCAGAAGAAGGGTATCCCGCCGAGGCTGGCAATACGAAGATCAGTTGTCGAGAAGATCAAAAGAAAACAGTCATACAAAAGAAGCCTGGCGGAAATTCAAATGGATCCGGGCGGAAAGGCAGGAAAGTCCGATGAAGAGAACGCATCAATGCCGGACCCGGATGGCAGATTCGCGTTTTCTGAAGAAGACCTCCGGTACAGGAGACTTCGTGAAATAAGAAAGAAAGATTTCAATGCAGTTGTGATCTGTATCATGGATGTGTCCGGATCCATGGACCAGACCAAGAAATATATGGCGCGCAGCTTTTATTTTCTGATGTATCAATTCCTCAGGCACAAATATCCGAATGTGGAAGTGGTTTTTATTGCGCACACGACTACTGCGAAGGTGGTCAGCGAGCTCGAGTTTTTTCACAGAGGCGAGTCGGGCGGTACCTATATAAGCAGCGGCTATGAAAAAGCCCTTGAAGTAATAGAACAGCATTATAATCCTGCGAACTGGAATATATACGCATTCCATTGCAGTGACGGGGATAACTGGATAGAAGACAATGAAAGAGCCGTCGAATATGCTCAGAAGTTATGCGAGAAATGCAACCTTTTCGGGTATGGTGAGATAGTGCCGGGCTATTACTTTGCCAGCAGCACAGTGAGGTCAGAGTTCATTAACAATATACATGCAGACAACTTTGTGATTGTAACGATGTCAAGAAAGGATGACATTATAACAGGACTGAAAAGGCTGCTTGCTAAAGACTGTGATAAGGAGTAGGTCAGAATATGGCGGACTACAGCGTAAACGAACTTAAGAAATGGAGCAGGCAGATAGAGGAAATAGCTGAAGAGTCGGGGCTTGATTGCTATGAACAGGAGTTCTGGCTTGTCAGTTACGAGGAAATGATGTCTTATGAGGCCTATTCAGGCATGCCGTCACATTACCCGCATTGGAGCTACGGCAAGGCCTATGAACGTATAAGGACATTGAACAAATATAATCTGTCGGGATTGCCTTACGAAATAGTGATAAATTCGAATCCGTGCATAGCTTATCTTATGAAGGACAACTCACTGTTATTACAAATCCTGACCATGGCCCACGTATATGCGCATAATGACTTTTTCAAAAACAACAGGCTGTTCAGACTGGGTACGAGAGCAGAGCATACGGTGGAGATGTTCAAGAACCATGCGGAGAGGGTAAGGGATTATGTAAAGGATCCGAGTATAGGCTGCATAGAAGTCGAGAGAGTCCTGAATGCAGCCCATGCGCTCCGATACCAGTGTGAGAGGATTATCGGCATCAAAAAACTCCAGGCAGATGAGCTGAGAGAAAGGGTGAAAAGCAGTAATAAAAGATCTGCCAGCGATTTCCCGCTGCTGGAACCCAAACCCACATATACAGATGAACCGGATCTGCGACGGCTTCCACTGGAACCTGAGGAGGATCTGCTGTTCTTCATCAGTACATATGGAAGACTGGAACCATGGCAGAAGGATATTATCGATATTGTCAGGGAGGAAACGCGGTATTTTATCCCTCAGATCGAGACAAAAATCATCAATGAAGGGTGGGCCAGTTTTTGGCACTACATGATCCTGAAAAAGCTGGGACTCCCCCAGAAGCTCTATTTTGAGTTCCTTAGAAGGCACAATCAGATCATAAAGCCTTACGAAGGCAGGATAAATCCATATTTCCTGGGTTTTAAAATTTTTATGGACCTTTACGAAAAAAATGACGGCAATACCCAAAAGATATTCGAGGTTAGATCGGTAGAGAGGGATGAGACCTTTATCAGGCGGTATCTTACAAAGGAACTGTGTGCGGAGCTCAAACTATTTGAGTATGAGAAGCATGGCAGTGAATATGTGGTTTCGGAAGTGGCTGACGACAAAGGCTGGATGAAAATAAGAAATACCATCGCATCTTCCACGGGCTTCGGAAGCTTGCCAGTGGTCAGGGTGATCGACTGGAATCAGAAAGAAAATACACTTTTGCTGGAGCACATGTATGATGGAAGAGAGCTGGATCTGCAGTATGCCAATGAAACCCTGAAGCATTTAGTGGACCTTTGGGAGGGCAGAGTTATACTGAATACTGTGGCAGAGGGCAAGAAAAAGTCTATCATGTGTGATGAGCAGAGAAAAATTGTTATTATAAATACATAATCCAAATCAAAGTCTTATTGCTTTATGTGAATTGACTGTTTACCGACAGTCGGTCTGTCATAGACAGCTCAGATATGGTAGAATAGAATAAAATGTGTCAGTTTATGATGAGTGAGGTCACGCCAGATGTTTAGATACAGTTATTTTGTTCTATCAGTTCTGATCATATCAATGCTTTTGCTGACAGGATGCTTGTCACAAGGCGGCAGAGCAGGCGAAGAGCATCCAGGACTTCCTGATGAAACGGTTATTACATCCAATGTGAGCGCATCTACGGATCTCGAAGGCGAAATCCTCTTTTATCCGACCTTTGATGAAAACTATAAAACCGGGAGTAATGAGATGTTTGCTTTCTGGTTTGACATCCCGGTGGAGTGGAAGGCTGTC
>DGEE01000129.1 GCA_002385815.1 Hungateiclostridiaceae bacterium UBA3934 | reverse complement strand
TCCCCGTGCTCAAGGCAGGCACTATGGACACTTTCGGCAAATCAGGCAATCCGTTGGCTTTGATGGAGAAATACGGCCTGACAAAGGAGAACATTATTGAGAAGGTCAGGAAAGGCATCGGATCAAAAAAATGATCTGCCCGACAGAAAGTTAATTAAAGTTTAGATTTACAGGGTATATACAATATACAGGGCAATATTCGATACTATGCATGGTGTAGTGTACGGAGCAATTTATAATGCTGCATATGAGGCAACATACAGGCAATGGATGTGTTTTGTACGAAGCAGCGCACAGGTCATCAGACAGCACATTATACAGACCAGTATACAAAACAGCGCACATGACTGCAAATGAAGCAGTAAACGGGATAGCATGCACATCAGCAAATAATGCAACATAAGGGACATGTATACACACCAGCATATGAAACAGCATACGGGACAACATGCATATCAGTAAATGAAGCAGTATACGCGACAACATACATGACTATATAAAGCAGCAGAATCGAAGCACCTGTTATGAACCGGGAGCAGCCGTGAATTTTCACGGCTGTTTCTGGTTTATGCGCGTAATGAAGGATTTAGGTCCGACACATTTTAACAAATTTTTAACAGTAATCATTTGAAACTGAAATAAATCAGCATTATAATATAGTAGGTATACGTAATCTGCTGATTATTTGCGTATAATAATGAATATCGAAGCCAGGTCGGGAGGAATTTTGTCATCTGACTTTACATGATCGATGACTGTGAAGGATGAATGCGGATCCTGCCGGTCGGTCTGGCCATACGGACCCGGCATCTGACTTCTGAGTGAGGCAAATCGACCAGACGGGGAGAACGGCTGATGAAGACTAAGAGGGTATTGCTCATATGGATCGGTATACTGACAGTGATAGGGATCGTGCTGCTCATGGTTGCATGTGAAACCGGAGTACTTATGCAGGGGACGGGTCAGGATCAAAATGCAGAAGGGCAGGACGTCCAGGGAGACAGTAACGACAAACCGGCAGATAAAAGCACGGACAGCGATGGGGGCGACTCCGGTCCGGAACATGCTGTGTCGGATGGACCTGAAAGATTGACTGCAGGCAAGCCATATTCTGTTAAGCTTGTGGAAGAAGGCTCCCGAAATGTACTCATAATCGGCGAGGACCAGATGAACGCTTTATATGACACCATCGGGATAGTCAGTGTCGACAGCGTCAACAAAAAAGTCAAAATCATCATGGTGCCCAGGGATACATACATAGAGTACAATGACAAGATAAAGGCCGAACTGGATAAAGCCAATCTGCTCCATTCACCCGGGGTCCATAAGATAAATTATACCCACCACGTGGGCAGCAAGATAAAGTACAGCGGCAAATTCAAATCAGGCTCCATCAGCTTCCTGGCTGATGTGATCGAAGAAAAGTTCAGCCTTGAGATCCACGATTATGTGAAAATCAATACCAAAGGCTTCAGAGAACTGGTCGACCATCTGGGCGGGGTCGATATATATGTTCCGTACAGGATGGACTATATAGATCCTACACAGGACCTGGTCATAGATATACAGCCTGGCATGCAGCATCTCGACGGCCATGATGCGGAAGGCTTCGTCCGCTTCAGACAGGGCTACAAAGAGGATGGCACATTTTTCGAAATAGGGGATGTTGGCAGGAAAAAGAACCAGCTCAATTTTCTGAAAGAGCTGATAAAGCAGAAGGGGACCGTGAAAAACATCGGCAAAATACCCGGTGTGATCGAAATACTGGGCAGGAACATCCAGCACAGCGTAGGCATCGGCGATGTGCTCTCGTCATATATGGTCATGGCTACGGATGTGATTGTCAATGACTATGAGATAGTCCTGGAAAATCTGAACAGTGACAAAATGATCAGGGTCGATGGCTCATCATACCTGGTGCTTGAATAGGCGTGACTTTGCAGGGGCGGACAAAATGCCGGTTATGCGCAGCCCAGGTCTTTTGTGTATCATTTCATACAAAAATACATATAGTTCGTATAATGATATGGTTGGAACCAATGTTATAATATATCTGGATACAGAGATGTGCCGCTTGTAAGGAATGGCATGACTGCAGGCATTATTCCGGACAGTACATCTGTACAGGAGGTTTACACCATGATCGATATCAGTAATCTGTCAAAAAGCTACAACAATGGCCAGGTAAAGGCTGTTGAAGGACTGGATCTCAAGGTCAGCAGAGGTGAGATATTCGGTTTTCTCGGCCCCAACGGCGCCGGCAAGACCACGACTATCAAAATGATAGTGGGACTTTTGAATCCGGACAGCGGAAGCATCATCATCGACGGGACCGACATAGCAAAAGAACCCATAGAGGCCAAGAGGAAAATGGGATATGTACCTGATGAACCGGTCCTTTACGAACGCCTGACCGGCATCGAATATCTGAATTTCATGGCAGATGTCTATCAGGTACCGGCATCGGTCAGGAAGGAAAAAATCGAGTACTTCCTTGAGATGTTCAATCTCAGGGATGCGGCAGCTGACCTGATAAGGAGCTATTCCCACGGGATGCGACAGAAAACGGCACTGGCCGGTGCACTGCTGCACGACCCGAAACTGTGGATACTCGATGAACCGATGGTAGGTCTCGACCCCAAGTCATCGCACCTGCTGAAGATCCAGATGCGTGAGCATTGCGACAAAGGCAACACAGTTTTTTTCTCCACCCACGTACTGGAAGTGGCTGAGAAGCTGTGTGACAGGGTGGCGATAATCAATAAGGGGAAACTTATAGCGATAGGGACCATAGACGAACTCAGGCATGGCGACAAAAAAGATTCGCTCGAAAAAATATTCCTGGAGTTGACAGAGCAATGAAGAACAAAGTGGCAAAGCCGTTCTTTTCATTTATAAAAATGCAGTTGAATATCAATTACAGCATTTCCGCACTTAAATACAGGTTCACCAGGGAGAAGAAAAAGCGCTGGGAACCTGTACTGATAGGAGCGGCGATAATCGTTTCATTGTTGCCGTTGCTGGCCATGTACACTGCCTTCATACTGTCGGCATTCGCAGGCGGGATGCTGATGGGCCAGCCTGAGATAGTGCTGACCATGGCCTTTGTGTTTGCTCAGCTTGTCATACTGATTTTCGGCATATTCTATATAATGGGCACATTCTATTTCTCAAAGGACATTATGAGCCTTGTCCCTCTTCCGCTCAAGCCGTATGAGATAATAGGCGGTAAATTTATCGTAGTTATGGTAAATGAATACCTCACATCGCTGCCTTTGCTTTTGCCGCCAATAATCATATATGGTATCGGGACCTCACAGGGTCTGTTTTACTGGCTGAAAAGCATTGTCCTTATGGCTGCTGCTCCGGTTATACCGCTTGCCATAGCAGCGCTGATGGTAATATTGCTGATGAGAGTCGTCAATATCGGCAGATATAAGGATCTGCTCGCTGTAGCGGGTGGTATCATACTGATATTCGCAAGTTTTTTTGTAAGCATGCTGATGCAGAACATGCCTGAAGATCCCTCAGATATCGAGCAGTTTTTCGCCGGACAGACAGGTCTCGCAGAGCTGATAGGAAGCAGATTCCCGCCGGCGGTATGGGCGACGAAAGCCCTTTCTGGGAACGGGCTTTCCGGAGCGGGATATTTTGTGCTGTTCCTCGCTGTCTGTGCCGTTTTGTTCATTTTCATGCTGTGGGTGGCAAACCGGGCCTTCTACAAGGCATTGCTCGCTGGTCAGGAGGTGGGCAGAAAGAGGCGGAAACTCACCGGCGAACAGATCGACAGGCATCTGAGCAGGGGCACCAGTCCTGTGCTGGCTCTGCTGAAGCGTGAGTGGAAGCTGATGATCCGCACTCCCATGTATGTACTCAATGGACTTGTCGGCAGCATAATAGGCCCGCTGATATTGGTGATGATGTTCGTCGTGCAGGGAAGCGATCCTGAACTGACCGAGCTGATAAACAGTCTGAAAGAACCGGAAATCGTGCCCTATGCGGCGCTTGGCTGCCTTGGGGTAATGTTGTTCACTGCAGGCATGAATCTGGTGGCTTCCACTGCTTTGTCAAGGGAAGGCAAGACCCTGTGGATCGCCAAAATGATACCTGTAGCTGCCAGACAGCAGGTAGATGCCAAGTTCCTGTGCGGCTACATCGTTTCTGCCATAGGAGTGCTGACCACCAGTCTGGTCATTGCCATACTGCTGAATTTGCCCATACTGTGGACAATACTGGCGACCATAGTCGGACTGATCGGCTCTGTGCCTATGGTGGCGCTGAACCTGCTGATCGATGTGTTCCATCCTAAACTGGTATGGAACAGTGAGCAGGAGGCAATGAAGCAAAACATGAATGGCGGGCTTGGAATGCTCTTATCTCTTGTGATATTGCTGGTAATGGCAGTCGCCGCCGGCGGGACATTGCTCCTCGGACTTCCTGCAACCGCCGTATTTGCTGCAGTCGCCGTTGTAGCCGGAATCCTCGGCGCACTGTCGATGCTGGCGCTCCACGCCACAGCAGAGAAAAAATACAGCGAAATAGAAGCATAAAAGTGGGGACGGTCCTC
>DGEE01000135.1 GCA_002385815.1 Hungateiclostridiaceae bacterium UBA3934 | reverse complement strand
CGAAACAGAGATAGCTCCCCTGGTGGGCACGGAAAAGCAGTCAGAGGAACTGGTCAACTATTTGCTCAAAGAGTTCGAGAACGAACCGGGCAAGATCTGGGAATCGAATATATTCGGGAAATCCCTGCATGAGCTGGTGAGCGAAGGACTGCACAACAAGCTTCTGAGGATGCCGGAGGACGCCCAGCAAAAGCTTCAGGAGACGCTGCAGAGGATCATCAACGAGGGCAGCGGTGGTCTGATATGCATCATACTGTAAAAAAGGGCGGAAGCCCTTTTTTTATTTGCACATTTGCCAAAATGAACGGTATATTTTTTATTTAATTATTCTTCTTCTATTTCCTTATTTTTGTGGTAAAATAGTCAAAGTAAATACCATAGTACAGTGATGCATCTGGAGGGAAAAATGAAAAGCAGGGAAGCATTTGAGTTTTGGATGAAGAGCGATTACTTTGATGAGGATACGAAGAAAGAACTCGAAAAAATCAGCAATGACCCGGCTGAGATAGAAGAAAGGTTTTACAGGGATCTGGAATTTGGCACAGGGGGTCTGAGAGGTGTTATCGGAGCAGGTACGAACAGGATGAATATATATACTGTGCGGAAGGCTTCTCAGGGACTCGCAAATTATCTTGTCAAGAATGTCAAAGACGCAGCTTCACGCGGAGTAGCAATAGCATATGATTCCAGGCGTATGTCGCCTGAATTTGCCATGGAAGCTGCCAGGGTTTTCGCGGCCAATGGCATCATCTCATATCTCTTCGATGAACTCCGCCCGACGCCCGAGCTCTCATTTGCTGTAAGACACCTGAATGCCGCTGCCGGTATAGTGATCACTGCGAGTCACAATCCGAAACAGTACAATGGCTACAAGGTATACGGCGAAGACGGCGGACAGCTCCCGCCCGAAGGCTCTGAGGCGGTACTTGGTGAGATAAATGCGATAACCGATATCACATCTGTCAAACCTGCCGATAAAAAAGAGGCATTGGAACAAGGGCTTATCAAGATGATCGGAAAAGACGTGGATGATATATACATAAGCAATCTGAAGACTCTTCTGGTGAATCCTGAAGAGATTAAAAAAGCTGCAGATTCGATGAAGATCGTCTATACGCCACTGCATGGTTCCGGCAACAAGCCGGTCAGGAGGATCCTGTCTGAAGCTGGCTTCAGGAATGTGCTGGTGGTAAGGGAGCAGGAGAGCCCTGACCCTGATTTCAGTACCGTCAGGTATCCGAATCCTGAGGAAAAGGATGCCTTCAAGCTGGCTATAGAGTTGGCCATGAAAGAAGATGTGGATCTGATAATCGGCACGGACCCTGACTGTGACAGAGTAGGAGTGGTCGTCAGGAATTCTGCCGGTGAGTATGTGGTACTCACAGGCAACCAGATAGGATGCCTGCTTATGGAATATATCCTGTCGCAGAAAAAGGCTGCGGGAAATCTGCCGGAAAACGGCTTTGTAGTGAAAACCATCGTGACGAGCGAGCTGTCCAGGCGGATTGCGGACCACTATGGCGTCGAGCTGATAGAAGTGCTCACAGGCTTCAAATTCATAGGAGAGAAAATAAAGAAACTGGACGAACCGGGGATAAAGAAGTTCATTTTCGGATTTGAGGAAAGCTATGGATATCTGGCCGGAACATTTGCCAGAGACAAGGATGCAGTAGTGGCGAGTATGCTTATAAGTGAGATGGCCGCATATTACAGAAACAGGGGCATGTCTTTGTATGAAGGCCTGCAGGAGATGTTCGGCAAATACGGATATTTCATCGAAGGCATCACCTCCTTCACACTGGAAGGAAAGGAAGGCCTTGAGAGGATCAGTGCAGCGATGGATACACTGCGGGCCATGAAGGCATATGACCTCGATGGCTGCGAAATAAAAGCCGTGAGGGATTACCTGACCCGCAGAAAGACTGATATGGCTGATGGGAGCAGCAAAGCACTTGATCTTCCGGTTTCCAACGTACTATATTATGAACTGGAGGACGGTGCCTGGTTCTGTATCAGACCTTCCGGAACAGAGCCAAAGATAAAGATATATTATGGCGTCTCTGAAGGGTCACTGGAAAAAGCCCGGAACAGACTGGAACATATAGAGGACAGTGTAACGGGAATGATCAAAAAACTTCTGTACCAGGACTGATACTGAAATGACTGTCTGAAGTCTGATCAGACCATATGGCTATGACATACAGTTGATAAGGAACGCAGCATCCGACGGACAAGTCAGATGCTGCGGCTTTTATACAGCATGTCTTGTAATTTCAGGCTGGTCCTCGTATATCCTTTTCAAGCTTTTCCTGATTCCAGGGCAGGGGGTCGATGAATCGAAACCCGGCTGGCTCCTGCATCGTTTGTAGAAGTCGTAGTCGACTGAAGCGCATATGTGGCATGGTCTGGTTCCGGACACCAGTCCTCTTTCCAGGCCTTCCAGCACTTCATAGTTGTTCATGGCAATTGAGGGGGACACAGAGTATATATTGCGCCAATACAGATGCAATGGAAGCCTTTTGAAATAAGGGCAGGGTTTTTGGTAGTACCACGGAACGGGCAGGGTATAATCATCTTCTGCATGTATTGCGACATCATATAAAAAGCCTGGCAGGGGAGGACAGCATTTTATATATGTCCCGGCGCTGCATTTGAGACAGTATTTGTGGCATCCTGTCTTTACAAGTCTGGAACAAAAAAGACAGTTCCTGTAGTTTTTTTTGATATGTCTGCGGTACAGTTCGGGCAGATAACTCCTGAAAAAGTACAGCCTGTATTTCATATCCTCTGAAAGCATATCACTGAGTTTGAGGGACAGGATCCTCCGCAGTATATTCCTGACTGTTATGACCAATTGGGTCGATAAGAATTCCTGTTTTACAAAGTGTCCACGGACTGATTTTATCATGGTATAACTCCTTGGCGGATATTTAAACATATTTTACCATAAATGGGTTGTTATATTAATTATTGCCCGGAAAATTTAAATATCAAAACAAAAGAAAAATGGAAGGATTTTATCCTGTAATGTCGAATAAGTTACTAGCATACTAAAGAATAAGACCGGAGGAACGGATGCGCAGAGTAAACATTGACACAGTGCCTCCCGGTGCAAAGCTTGCCCGCACGGTATTCAGCTCCGATGGCGGGGTTTTGCTGATGCAGGGTGTCGAACTGAGAGAAAGCTACCTGGAGCTGCTGAAAAACCGCGGCATAACGGAGATATATCTGGATGATGACCTGTCTGCGGGTATCGAGGTCCACGATGTCATAAACGAAAACACCCGTAATGAAGCAGTGACTCTGGTCAAAAGAATCATGACCGGATACAGTTTTTCTGATGCCATCGATGTGGAAAAAGTAAAACTGATGGTCAGCAAAATCGTGGATGAGTTGCTTGCCAACGATGATATATTATATAATCTTACAGAGATAAAAACGGTGGATGACTATACTTTTGAGCACTCTGTCAATGTCTGTATCCTGTCTCTTATAACAGGCATCGGTCTCGGGTTTGATACCACACAGCTTCGCGAGCTCGGGATCGGTGCGATACTCCATGATATAGGCAAGCTCTGCATACCCAGGGAGATCCTGAAGAAACCTTGCCAGCTGACAGTGGAGGAATTCGAGGAAATAAAGAGGCATACAGTACTTGGTTATGAACTACTGAAAAATAGCGGGCAATTGTATATGGTATCGTCATACATCGCATTGGGACATCATGAAAGGTACGACGGGAGCGGGTATCCGCTCCGGCTGAAAAATAAAGAGATACAGCTATATGCCAGGATAGTGGCGGTGGCGGACGTATACGATGCACTTACTTCAGACCGTGTTTACAGGAAGAGACTTAAGCCCCATGAGGTCTATGAATACATCACTTCCCTGGGGTTCCACCATTTTGATCCCCAGGTGGTCGACAGTTTTGTAAAATTCGTCACCGTGTATCCGGTGGGGTCAGGAGTACTGCTCAACACCAGAGAGCGTGCCATAGTCGTGAAGCACAACAGGAAAATGCCCACGAGACCGGTGGTACGTATCGTCTATGATGAGAACATGAAACGCAGGTCAAAGGAGATAGACTTGTCGCAGGACAAGAGCATCTTCGTCGTCGACGCCTGGGAGGTCTGAAACTGGGAAGATTCTCATCCGGCAGTGATCGATCCCTGTAAAGGACCGTCCCCCTGGGATTTGAGACCGGGACATTTCTATTGTCGCAAAGCCAGGATATTGCAGAGGAAAGTTTCCTGAAGCGAGGTATAAAATGAGCTTCGTTCATTTACATGTCCATACTGAATACAGTCTTCTTGACGGGGCCAACAGGATACGGGATCTGATAGCCAGGACGGCTGAGCTTGGCATGGATTCAATAGCCATCACAGACCACGGTGTTATGTACGGAGTGGTGGATTTCTATAAGGAAGCCGTCAAAAACGGCATCAAGCCTATTATCGGCTGTGAAGTTTATACGGCAAGGCGTACCCGTTTTGATAAACAGCCGGGTCTCGATTCGGATCAGGGCCATCTCGTGTTGCTTGCAAAAGACAATGAAGGTTACAGGAATCTGATGAAGATAGTATCTATTGGCTTTGTTGAAGGCTTCTACTATAAGCCCAGGATCGACATGGAGGTGCTTGAGAAGTACTCCGACGGTATAATCGCCCTGAGTGCCTGCATGTCAGGTGATATACCTTCTGCTATCCTGGACGGGAACTATGAAAAAGCACGTGAAAAGGCTCTGGCACTCAACAGGATTTTCGGTCAGGGCAACTTCTATCTTGAACTGCAGAACAATGGGATAAAAGAACAGAACCTGGTCAATCAGGGTCTTATCAGGCTGTCGGAGGAGGCAGGGATCCCGCTGGTTGCCACCAATGATGCCCATTATTTGAGGCGCGGGGATGCATTGGCTCACGAAGTGCTGCTCTGTATCCAGACAGGTAAAAAAATCACAGATGAAGACCGTATGAGATTCGATTCTGACCAGCTTTATTTAAAGTCTCCTGAAGAAATGGAGGAGGCATTCAGAAATATTCCGGAAGCCATCGCGAACACTGTCAGGATAGCTGAAAGCTGCAATGTAGAGCTGGAATTCAACAAACTCCA
>DGEE01000133.1:21112-23057 GCA_002385815.1 Hungateiclostridiaceae bacterium UBA3934 | reverse complement strand
AGCCCTCAACCAGGGTCGAACTGGTGACCTCATCCTTACCATGGATGCGCTCTGCCTACTGAGCTATGAGGGCGTATGAAGTTGTATCGCTGCAGGTGCGGCCGACAGCTGCAGCTCTGAACCACCTGCAAAATCGTTGGAGCGGGTGATGGGAATCGAACCCACGCAGTCAGCTTGGGAAGCTGATATTCTACCATTGAATTACACCCGCATATCTTTTTCCGACGGGCGAATTGTATTATAACACATTGCCGGATATCCTGTCTAGTGGGTATATGTTGAATTTTTCCCGCATTCGGATGCTGTATCCGCAATTCGCTGTATTAGGCCACTCTCATGCATCTATTCCTTCGGATCACAGCCTCTCTTCCCCGAGATGCTTCTCAAGCTTGCGCTTTACACGCTGCAGCGCATTGTCGATGGACTTGACATGCCTGTTGAGTTCCTGTGCTATCTCCTGGTATGATCTGCCCTGCAAATATTGGGACAGGACCTCCCATTCCAGATTGCTGAGTATCTCGTTCATCTTAAGTTCGATGCCGGCAAACTCTTCTCTGCTGATCATCACTTCCTCGGGATCGCTTACATTTTCCTCATTTATGATATCCAGCAGAGTCCTGTCGGATTCCTCGTCAAATATGGGTTTGTTCAGCGATATGTACGAATTCAGCGGTATATGTTTTTGCCTGGTGGCTGTTTTTATGGCTGTTATGATCTGGCGCGTGATACAAAGCTCTGCAAATGCCCTGAAGGATGAGAGCTTGTCCCCTCTGAAATCCCTGATGGCTTTGTACAGGCCTATCATGCCTTCCTGGATGATGTCCTCCCTGTCCGCACCAATCAGGAAATAAGTCCTGGCTTTCGCACGCACAAATTTCTTATATTTGTTGATCAGATATTCGAGGGCTGCGTCATCTCCTGCTTTGGCTTCCTTGATGATCTCCTCGTCAACTGTGGAATTACAGGTTGGTTGTGTCTTGGCTTGAGCATGCTGCTTCAACTATCTGCCCCCCTCATGAGTAATGCAATACATTGTATGAACAGGCAAAATTTACTGGAAATTCTTCTTCCCACATTATACGTTAATGCGAGCTTTTATGTCAAGTTAGCGCTGCCTGCGATGCGATTATTCCGGCATCTCCGGGTTTCCAGGTCAATGTGGGTTCCCATCTCCCTGTTTACATTATTGGGAAATATTTCAACTTCCATGTCCTTCCCTATAGTTATCGGCAATTTATTTCGATTCTGTAATCTTTTATTGGACAGACCTGTTTTTTTCCTCCCGCTGTCTCACTATCTCGTATATCACTATTGCCCCTGCTACTGCCGCATTCAGCGATGAAATCTCACCTGCCATCGGTATACTGACTGTAAAATCACAGGCTTCCTTTACAAGCCTGCCAATACCCTCGCCTTCGCTGCCGACAACGAGAGCGATACCCCCGGTGAGGTCAGAGTCGAAGTATGGCTTCTCAGCAGCCGCATCAGTGCCTACTACCCATATGTTCTGTTTTTTGAGATATTCGATCGTCTGGACTAAATTGGTGACACGTGCAACGGGCACATACTCTATTGCACCTGCCGAAGCCTTCGAAACTGCTGGTGTAAGGCCGATAGCCCGCCGTTTAGGTATGATCACGCCGTGGACACCGGCAGCATTGGAGGTCCTCAATATGGATCCCAGATTGTGAGGATCCGTGATCTCGTCCAGGATAATGATAAAAGGCGGTCTGCCGCTGTCAGCCGCTGCATTGAGAATGTCATCGACATCAACATAATCCTTTGCTGCAACCAGCGCAATGACACCCTGATGGGATTTGGTCTCCGACATCGCATCCAGCCGGGACCTGTCGATTTCCTGTATCACTATATGTTTTTGTCTTGCCAGTGCTATTATGTGCTTTATCGATCCTTCCTTTTCGCCCTTTGAAACAAGGATCCTGTT
>DGEE01000133.1:18453-20800 GCA_002385815.1 Hungateiclostridiaceae bacterium UBA3934 | reverse complement strand
TCTCCGGATTGTATGTCCAGGTCCTGATCGGTTGGCCTTGTCCTGTATGGTCTGTTTGTTTTTCCGGCAGGCGTCCTGCTCTTTCTGCCGCTTTTTCCATTCTGCGCTGTTGCCATATACGCTGCCCTTCTTCCCTATCTTCTCGATCTATTTCATATTGCTTTGCTTTTCATCTGTTATTGCACTTTTTATCAATAATAATTTGATGGTACAGGCTGTCCGTTTCTCTCAGTCGGCCTCGTTTTGCTCCACCGATATCCTCAAAACTTCAAGCAGCCTGTCAAAATCCTGCTTGATATACAGATATCCCAGAAGGGTTTCAAAGCCAGTAGCATATTTGTAGTCAGTAACATCGGCATTTCTGGGTACCGTGCCGGATTTCGCGTTCCTTCCCCTTCTTACAACATCCTGCTCCACGGGATCTAGCTGCTCCAGCAGCTTATGGATGATGTCGGACTGCGCCTTGGCTTTGACATATTCTATGGACTGCCTGTGGAGTTTATGTACAGGTGCATTGCCTCTGCTCAGAAGAAGAGTCCTTATGTAAAGCTCATAAACGGCATCCCCGACATATGCCAGAGCAAGCGGCGAATACGAGCTGAGATCGCTGGGCTTTACAGGCAGTTCCTGAGCTATCTTTTCAAAAATCTCCTCGACCATAAAATACTTCCTCTGCAGTTTGATAACAGCACCTGTCAAACAGGCTCTGTTTTATTCCGATACGCCTTCGGACGCGTGGATCAGCACCGGATTTCTTGCCGCCTTTACTTCATCGAGTCTTGAAGTATACGTCATGTGTGGTGCAGTCTTTACCATTCCGGGATTCTTTTCGGCTTCTTCAGCGATGGCTATCAGAGTATCGGCAAAAAGATCCAGCGTCTCCAGGCTCTCCGTCTCCGTCGGCTCTAACATCATGGCCTCATTGACGATGAGTGGGAAATACACTGTAGGCGGATGGAATCCGAAATCCAGCAGCCTTTTCGCTATGTCAAGGGTGCGGACACCCGTCTCCTTATGCCTGCCATATGACAGTACAAATTCATGCATACATGTGCGTTCATAGGGCAGATCAAAATGGTATCTGAGCCTGTGCATCAGGTAGTTTGCATTGAGTACGGCATTTTCGGATACTTTTCTTAGTCCTTCAGATCCCATGGTCCTTATATATGCATATGCCCTCAATATCACGCCGAAGTTGCCGAAGAATGACCGTACACGGCCTATCGACAGGGGACGGTCATAATCGAGCCTGTATTCCTTCCCGTCGAATTCCGCCAGTGGTGCAGGCAGGAATGGCACAAGCTCCTTTTTGACGCCTACGGGGCCCGATCCGGGACCTCCGCCGCCGTGGGGAGTACTGAATGTCTTGTGGAGATTGAGGTGTACTACATCAAATCCCATGTCGCCGGGCCTGCAGATCCCCATTATGGCATTGGCATTGGCACCGTCGTAGTAAAGCAGTCCGCCGGCATCATGAACTGTTTTTGCTATGGCTGTGATATTTTCATCGAACAGTCCCAGTGTATTCGGGTTCGTGAGCATAAGTCCTGCTGTATCAGGACCGACGGCCTCCCTCAGTGCTTCGATATCGACACCGCCTCTTTCGTCTGACTTAACTTCAACTGTTTCAAAGCCTGCCATCACCGCTGATGCCGGGTTCGTTCCATGGGCTGAGTCAGGTACTATTATTTTTGTACGGCCGGTGTCGCCTCTGCTGACATGGTATGCTTTTATGATCATGAGACCGGCCAGCTCCCCATGCGCCCCTGCTGCCGGCTGCAGCGAAAACCGCTCCATTCCCGTAATCTCCGAAAGCATCCTGTCCATCTCGTAAAGGATCCGGATACAGCCCTGTGCCGATCCGTCGCTTTGATACGGATGGACGGCTTTGAATCCATCGAGAGAAGCTATGTCTTCATTCACCTTCGGGTTGTATTTCATCGTACAGGAGCCCAGCGGATAAAAACCATTGTCGACACCGTGATTCATCCGGGACAGCTCCGTAAAATGCCTGATCACATCCGGTTCGCTTACCTCAGGCAGCTCGGCATCCTTTTTTCTCCTGTACCGCTCAGGTATCAGGCTGCCGCTGTCGCGCATTTCAGTATCGCACGGAGGAAGATCATATGCTTTTCTGCCGGGTCTGCTCATTTCAAAAATCAATTTCGCCATTCAATTCCCTCCTCCCGCAGCTACTTCAACAAATGCATCTATTTCCTGTCTTGTGCGTTTTTCCGTCACCGCTACCAGCCAACAGTTTTTCATCTCCGGATAATGACTCTCCAGTGCAAGCCCGCCTATAATGCCGTTGTCCAGCAGCCTGCTGTTTATCGCTTCCACCGGCTCG
>DGEE01000133.1:11722-18218 GCA_002385815.1 Hungateiclostridiaceae bacterium UBA3934 | reverse complement strand
GGCAAAGCTCTGCCACATCCTTCAGCCCCTGCTTCCCCATCACTGACAGATAAACAGTGGCAGCCAGCGCATTAAGCGCCTGGTTTGAGCAGATGTTGGAAACAGCCTTTTCTCTTCTTATGTGCTGCTCCCTTGCCTGCAGCGTGAGTACGAAGCCTCTCCTGCCTTCATTGTCGGTGGTCTGGCCTACTATCCTTCCGGGCATTTTTCTGACAAGCTTCTGTTTTGCTGCCAGAAAACCAAAGTGCGGACCACCGTAATTCAGCGGGTTTCCAAGAGCCTGACCTTCACCTGCCACGATGTCAGCTCCATATTCACCGGGAGCCTCCAATATCGCGAGAGAGATCGGGTCCACACAAGCCACAGACAGAGCACCGTATTCGTGAGCAATCTCCGTCAACGCTTCCATGTCTTCAATTATTCCGAAGAAATTGGGGCTTTGGAGGATAACAGCCGCTGCTCCGGATTTGCCTTTTTTCGCCGCACCGCCGGCTGCTGCATCATCCACTGCAGTGTCACCCGTTCCTGACAGTCCTTTCCGCAGCTCATCGGGATCGGTCACTCCGCCTGATATGCTGATTTCCAGCACCTCTATGCCCGCGTGGGATGCGTATGTATCAATGACCTCCCTGTACTGGGGATGGACACTCCTGGATACCAGCACCTTTTCGCGGCCGGTCACGCGTACCGCCATCAGCGCCGCCTCCGCCAGTGCCGTGGCACCGTCGTACATTGAAGCGTTGGAAACATCCATGCCCGTCAGGCGGCATATCATGGTCTGATACTCGAATATGGCCTGGAGCATCCCCTGGCTTATTTCAGGCTGATAAGGAGTGTATGATGTGTAGAATTCAGAACGCGCCAGTACATTTCCGACTACAGACGGTATGTAGTGGTCGTAAACACCTGCCCCGAGAAAACACGGGTGATCAGCCGCATTCATGTTTTCCGAAGCAATGGTTCTCATATGGGATATCAGCTCAAGCTCTGACATCCCGGCTGGCAGATCCATGTCCCTGTTCAGCCTGATATCCTCCGGGATATCTGAAAACAGCTCCCCGATACTGTCAACGCCTATGGCTGACAGCATCTTCGCCTGATCCTCCCGGGTATTCGGTATATACCGGAACATATTAATCCTCCTCGGAACAGAATTCCCTGTACTGTTCTTCATCCATCAGTCCATCCAGTTCTGACAGATCCTCGGGTTCGATGACTGCTATAAAATTCTCGTAGGGCTCTTCATTGAGCAGCTCAGGGGCATCTTCCAGTGCCTCGTTCACCTCGATGACAGTGCCTGATACCGGCGAATACACGTCAGATGCGGTCTTGACTGATTCCACAACACTGATCTGATCCCCTGCATTCACCTTCTGCCCGACCTCAGGCAGTTCGACATATACGATATCTCCCAGGGCATTCTGTGCGTAATCGGAAATACCCGTATATACCTTGCCCCCTTCTTCCCTGGCCCATTCATGCTCCTTTGTGAATTTGAGTCCCTCATAAGTTTTCATATTGCTTCCTCCTCGAACATCGTTTTTTTGCCATTACATCATGATTATCGTTTATAAAACGGAAGCTTCACGGTCCTGGCTGCGCATTTTTTGTTCCTGACCATCACTTCCAGTTCTTTGCCCTCAACAGCATATGGCATGTCCACCAGCGCGATACCCATATTCTTTTTCAGCGTGGGGAAAAAGCCCCCACTGGTCACATACCCCACTTTTTCCCCATTGTAGAATACTTCGTAGCCTGTCCTGGGGATCGCCCTGTCGATCATCTCGAATCCGACCAGCCTTTGTCCTGTTTCACTGTCGATCTGGCTGACCAGGGCTTCTCTCCCGATGAAGCTTCCCTTACCCGGTTTGACGAACCTGGTGAGTCCTGCCATGACAGGGGATATGGTCTCCGAAAGTTCCTGTCCATAAAGCGGCAGGCCTGCTTCGAGACGAAGCGTATCCCTTGCTCCAAGTCCGGCAGGCTCCAGCCCGTATGCCGCCCCCTTATCACAGAGCATATCCCAGATCATCTGCGCATCCTCAGGTCTGCAATATAGTTCGAAGCCGTCCTCACCTGTGTATCCGGTACGGGACAGCATTACTTTTGCATTTCCTATATATATACCATCTACGTATCGGAAAAATCTCAAACCGGACAATATTTTTTCCGCATCTTCATCAGTCATAGCCGACCGCAGTATTTTTTCCGATAAAGGGCCCTGCAGAGCTATCTGTGCATATTCATCAGAGCGGTCGTTTATATCGACACCGCCAGTCCTGTTTTCCTGAAGCCATTGTAAATCCTTGTCTGTGTTCGATGCATTTACCACTAGCAAATAACCGCCGTCGATTTGCTTATAGACAATAAGGTCATCAACAGTACCTCCGTCAGGCAGGCACATGGGCGAATATATAGCTCTTCCGGGCTTTGCTGTGATATCGTTGGTCAGCATCTTCTGCAGGAACGTAAAAGCATCACTGCCGCTGACCTCTATTTCGCCCATATGCGATACATCGAAGAGTCCGGCCTTTGTCCGCACATTTTCATGCTCTTTGAGGATACTGCTGTATTGAACGGGCAACAGCCAGCCATGGAAGTCTATTATCTTACCTCCAGCTTTTACATGAGCGTCATATAACGGTGTCTTCCGGTTTGCTTTTTCCATCGCGTTTTTCTCCCATCTGCATCTTTACTCTATCATAAATATGTATCACACGGATCCCGATAAGTATGTATCTCACGGACCGCTGTTCAGAAAGCTTTGCTCCTGAGCC
This sequence comes from Hungateiclostridiaceae bacterium UBA3934, assembly GCA_002385815.1. Taxonomy (GTDB): domain Bacteria; phylum Bacillota; class Clostridia; order Acetivibrionales; family DTU013; genus DTU013. The sequence continues at coordinate 15,441 of DGEE01000133.1, read as the reverse complement.
ATCGTGCCAGGTCCTCGGCCATGGCCATGACATCGCCGGACTCCTCCGCAGCCGCAGCCAGGATCTGCCTGGACAACTGTTCAGAGCTGAAGCGTGTGCCTTTCACGACCTCCGGCAGGCTTGCGATAAAAGCTGTGTCCATAGCGTCAGAATACGCGGCTGCCTCGGTCACGATGCCGTTTTGCAGCCTGAAGCCGATCTCTACCCCGCCCCAGGGAAACCTGGTCTCATAGGTCACATCAAAATCAGGGGCCTCGCCATACCGCCATGACCATGATGAATATTTGCAATAGAGCTCCTCGATGGCCTCTCTGCTTTCCCTGTCTTTCCGGGCGGATCCTTCGATGTCCGCTGTACTGCCGTATTCTTTCCTGAAGGTTTCGATCAGTGCGTTTGCTGCATCATCGACAGTAAGGCCGGGCTGCAGTTCGGAAAGGTTCACTACCCTTGATTTGACAGACTTTACGCCCTTCGATCTCATCTTTTCTTCAGATACCTGAAGATATCGGGTCATATTGTCCAAATCTGTCGACACCAGTATCGTCCCATGCTGATATGCGCTCTGCTTCCTGATGCAAAATGCATTTCCGGAAAATTTCCGTCCGCCGGCGGTCAGGTCGTTCCTGCCACTATTTACAGCTTCAATGCCCAGGCTTCTCACGGCTGACAGTATCACACCTAACTGCCGCTCCGTGTCGTATACCTCTCTGCCTGTCACGAATGTGTAGTTGAGATTCCCCGAATCATGGTATACAGCTCCGCCCCCGGACAGCCTTCTCGCGAGCTTCCCGCCATTACTCTCCAGCAGGTCGGTCCTGCATTCCCTCCATGGGTTCTGGTTCCTTCCTATGACTACGGTGTTTTCATTTTGCCAGAGATATAATATGCACTGGTCCGGTTTTACCTGTTCGAGCAGGTATTCCTCCACTGCCAGGTTCCACCATGGGTCCTTACAACCTGTCCGTATTATGCGTGTATCATGTGCCATCCAAAGTCCTCCAGGCAGGCACCGGCATCACTGTACGAGCCGATGCAGCTTTATTGTCACATCACTCCGGTCCGGAGAAGTTTCCCGTCAGCAGGAAATCTCCTTCCTCAGTGGTGTTCAACGAGACACTTTCTCAGCGTCGTTATACATGAAATTATACTTTACCTGCAAAAGGAATTCAATTCATCTGTACGCATTCGTCCACACGGGCAGATTTCAGCCAAAGCCCTGCATCTTGCTGTTTCTTTCTGTCCTGCAGACAACGTCAGCAGCTCTTTTATGTAACATAAACAATGCAATTCCAATATTATGTAAAAGGAATACTAATAAAGGAGTGCGTTCTATGAAGTACCAGGAAGCTTTTACAGGCTCAAAGGCAGAATTCGGCGATTTCATCAAAAAAGCCATCCCTGAGCTGTTTGCAGGAAGGATGACAGTTGAGGGGAAAACGATTTCCATACCGGCGGACGTCGAACTGGACTACAAGGTCAAATACGACGAGGACCCTGAAGGCGCTTCAGTATCGATCAAGGTATCGTGGGAAAACACGAATCTCGATTTTGAAATCGAAGAAGATGAAGAATAAGTGCCTTGACTGATCAGGGGGAGCCGATCCCCCTGATGCAGTTTTGGTGCAGTTAAAAGGAGGTGCAACTATGTCGCCGGTAACGCGTGAGCCGCTGGAGGAAGTTTTGAAGCATTATCCTCTGACTGTTGAGGATATCCGCAATGAATCATATAAAGAAAAGAAAGGCGTGTGGTGGGTCAGGACAACATCGGGAATGAAAGTGCTGAAAAAAGTGTCCAGTTCAGAGCAGACCCTCAGATTCATCCTCGATGCTGTCAGGCACCTTAGGAACAACGGGGTGCTGCTGCCGGAAGTGAACATGACCTCCGACGGAAATGAATATGTGAATATCGAAGGCACATGCTTTGTCCTCACAGATGCCGTGAACGGGAAAAACCCGTCTTACTCGTCGGCTGAGGAAATGTCACTGATTGCTTCCGGACTTGCTGATTTCCATCGGGCATCGGCGGGCTTTCGGCCCACTGAAGGAACCAAGCCGAAGTATCATCTCGGCACATGGCCGGAGACCTATTCCGACCGACTCGAAGACATCCGATCTTATTGTGACAGCCTGCTGGCGAAAAGCAGCCTTGATGCCATCGATACCATCATCCTGAAGGAATTCCCCTATTATTACGAGCGCGGGAAAAAAGCCATCGAAGGACTGAAAGGAAACGATTACCTGAACTGGAGCCAGGAAGCTGAAGGCAAAGGCTCTTTGTGCCATCAGGATTTTGCCGCCGGCAATCTTCTGCTGACTGACCGGAAAGAGCTGTATGTGCTCGACACCGACTCCATCACTATAGACATAGCGGCAAGGGATATCAGGAAGCTGCTGAACAAGGTCATGAAGAAATCCGGCAAATGGAATGCAGAAAAGGCCGCAGGAATATTCCGCGATTATCAGGCAGTAAATCCGCTTACCCCGTCCCAATGGGAAGTGGTAAGGCTGGACCTGCTTTTCCCCCATCTGTTTCTGGGAGCAGTCAGTAAATACTGCTACAGGCGCGACAAGGAATGGTCGTATGAGAAGTATATGAAGAGGATCAGGGAGATGGCGGCGTTTGAAAAGACGGCAGAGCCTGTGCTCGAAAACTTCAGCCGGATAATCCCTGTCTGACCGGAAAGTTATTTATGGAACCGGAGGGTTGTCAATGAGTGTTGTGAACAATAAAACTGAAGATCTTTCAGCTATTGCATATAATGTCCTGAAAGAATATGAAATTGCCCCGGATAAAGTCACTGTCATACAGGGCGGTACGATCAAAACGGTATGGAGGGTGTCGTCAGGAGGCATCAACTACTGCCTTAAGCGATTGAAGCAAACTATCGACAAGGCCCTGTTTTCTGTACATGCCCAGATCCATATCAGGGACTCAGGTGGTCTTGTCCCGGGGATCATCCTGAACAAAAGCGGAGAGCCGATCACCCGATACAATGACCAGCTATTTGTCCTGTATGAATGGATCAACGGGAAAGACCTGGTTTTCACTGTTCCCGCCGATTTTCGGACCGCTGTACAGGGTCTGGCCCATTTCCATCTGGCCTCGAAGGGCTATCAAACCGTTGAAGGTGCCCGGATTTCTACAAAGCTCGGCAAATGGCCTGATCAATATATGTCCATGAGCAAAAAGCTGTCCGCGTGGAAGGAATTGTCGGAACGCAGCAATCCCAATCCGGCGCTCTCCGCTTATCTGAAGCATGTCGACAGGATGCTTGTACTGGCAGACAAAGCACTGAGTGTGCTGGATGCATCTGAATACGCAGAACTGACAACCCCGGGTTCCGGTGCGATAGTGCTTTGCCATCAGGATTACGGCAAAGGCAATGCTCTTTCCGCCGCTGATGGCGTTTACGTACTTGACCTGGACGGAGTGACATATGATCTTCCTGCCAGGGATCTGAGGAAAATAATCGGCAAAAATGCTGAAAAGAGCAACCGGTGGTCTGCTGAGGCTGTTTCTGAAATACTCGGCTGGTACACCGAAGTGAACCCATTGGGAGCCGGGGAGATGGAAGTGCTGTATGCTGATCTTCTGTTCCCCCACTGGTTCTATGGTCTCGTTAAGAATCTGTTCCAGAACAACAAAGTACTCAAGGCATCCGAAATAGAGAAGATATCCTTGCTGGAATCATCCAAGGAAGAAGCTCTGAGGCTTTGCT
>DGEE01000133.1:4936-11433 GCA_002385815.1 Hungateiclostridiaceae bacterium UBA3934 | reverse complement strand
CAGCACCAGGATATAACAGTCTTCAGCGTGCAGCACCCCAGCCTGCCTGATGAAGAGGTCAGGGATAATGTGCGTTATATAAGAGTTCCCGGAAAAACACAGAGTGTCTATATCCAAAATGTCATGGCAGGCATTGCCGCATCTGTGGACAGGGATGGGACACCATATGGTCTGATCCATGTTTTTAACAGGCCGAAATACCTTTTGACGCTGGCGGACAGCTTTCCGGACTGCAAATTCAGCCTCAGTCTCCACAATGAAATGATGCATGAGGAAAAGATCACTGACGAGGCCGGCCTCAAATGTGTCGAAAAGGCGGAGTTTATCAATACCGTGAGCAGATATATCGCAGACACAGTCATAAGCCGCTTTCCGTCGGCCAAAGAGAAAATGCATGTGGTGTATTCCGGAGTAGATCCGAATAAGTACCATCCCCCATGGACGGGGACAGGGGCTGTGAAGAAGTTTGAAATGAAGTCGAAATATGGCCTGCAGGACTACAGGGTCATCCTGTATGCAGGCAGGTTGAGTAAGAAAAAGGGAGTCCACATACTGGTGAGAGCTATGGAGAAGGTAATGCAGACCCACCCGGATACTGCACTGGTGATCGCAGGCAGCAAATGGTATGGCAGCAATGCCGGCGATGAGTATACCGAAGCACTCCGCAAGCTGGTGCTGCAGCTCCCCGGGCCGGTCATCTTCACCGGCTTCATACCGCCGTCAGATATCGCCGACTACTACTGTATGGGTGATATATTCGTGTGTGCCTCTCAGTGGAACGAACCGCTGGCAAGAGTGCACTACGAGGCTATGGCCGCAGGCCTTCCAATAATAACGACCAACAGAGGCGGCAATGCTGAGGTCATATGTGAGGCAACAGATGCAGGCCATTCAGACAGCGCACCGGCAACCAGCCATATTGCTCCGGTTGATGCAGGTGCAGTCGTCAGTAGCGGCGCAGAAGCTGCTGCAGATTGCTGCGGCATTGTGATAGACAGTTACAGGGACCCGGAAGTGATGGCTGACAGGATAAGCTTCCTGCTGGATAATCCTGATATAGCTGCTGCTATGGGCAGGAAAGGCAGGCAGTTGGCAGAGACCAGGTATAGCTGGGACAGGGTGGCTGGCGAGATATTCGAAAGGATCGGTCTGAAACCACCGCAATCAGTTGAACCAAAACCGGAGCAAATCGACGTACCAGGGCTTTCGCAGGATGACGGGCCGGATCCGCTGCAAATTGGGGGATCCACGCCGCAGCAGGCTGTTGAGCCGAAATCACAGCAAATCAGCAAACCATGGCTATCACAGGCCGATGAGCCGGATCCGCTGCAAAACTCCAGGCAGGAAATCTCAGCCGCTGCTCCTGTATCCGCAGTTGTACCGTCCGATGATGCCGCCTATGATGACCCGGTAATATCGATGATAGGAACGGGATATGTCGGTCTTGTGACAGGTGCCTGTCTTTCCTCGATGGGCAGAAGGGTGATCTGCTGTGATCAGGATAGTAAAAAAATCGAAGACCTGCGAAATGGCATCATGCCCATATATGAACCTTCACTGAAGGAGCTGGTGGACAACTGCGTCAGTGACCAAAAGCTCAGCTTCACAGATGATATAAAGGAAACCGTCAGCTGTTCTGACATCATATTTATCACAGTCAACACGCCAACTCTTCCTGACGGATCATGTGATACGGAAAATGTATGCGAAGCAGCGCGTAGCATCGGTACCTGGATGGACAGATACAAAATAATAGTGAATAAAAGCACGGTCCCGGTGGGCACAGGCCAAAAAGTCAGGGAGATCATATCGGCAGTGCTTGCCGAACGCAGCCTGGAGCTGGACTTCGACGTGGTTTCAAACCCTGAGTTCCTGAGGGAAGGCTCTGCCATCTATGATTTTATGAATCCTGACCGGATCGTCATAGGGGCGGAAAACGACAGGGCAGCTCAAGCACTGAAGCATGTCTACAGCGAGCAGATAGCGGCAGGAATCCCGGTCCTCATGACAGACATCGAAACGGCTGAAATGGTCAAATATGCATCAAATGCTTTCCTGGCAGCAAAAATCAGCTTTGTGAACGAACTGGCAAATCTGTGCGAGGAGTGCGGCGTCGACATCACCAGGGTCACCCGCGGCATGGGACTTGACAGCAGGATAGGACCGCATTTTCTGAGCCCCGGTCCGGGCTTCGGAGGAAGCTGCTTCCCCAAAGATGTCAGGGCACTGCTGGCATTGAGCAGCAAATATGGCTGCAAATCCCTGATGCTGCGAAGTGTTCTTGATGTTAATGAAGACCAGAGGCGGCGGATGGTCCAAAAAATAGAAAATGCACTGGGCAGACTGGATGGCAGCAGAATCACGATACTGGGTCTGTCCTTTAAGCCCGGCACTGACGATATACGCGAATCACCGGCAGTATCTGTGATATCTTCATTGCTGGAGCAAAATATTTCGGTGGCGGTTTACGATCCAAGGGCGATGGAAAGCATGAAAAGAAAGCACCCGGAGATGGAGCTTGAATACTGCGGTGACATATATTCAGCCTGTTGCCAAAGCGATTGTATAGTATTGGCTACTGAATGGAAGGAGTTTTCGGAGCTTGACTTCGAAAAACTGAAATCTGTGGTAAGAAGACCTGTATTCATGGATCTTCGGAATGTATATGAACCTGAATATGTGAGAGGCTTTGGTTTCTATTATGAGGGGGTGGGGAGAAAATGAAGCTGCTGGTTACAGGGGGAGCCGGCTTCATAGGCTCTCATCTGTGTGAACGCCTTTTGCGCAGCGGAGCCGAGGTGGTATGTCTGGACAATTTCAACGATGTCTATGATCCGGCGATGAAGAAAAGGAACCTGGACCCCTGCGTCCGGTGTTCCAATTTCAGGCTTGTCGATGGTGATATACTCGATGCCGAAATCACTGCTGCTGTCATGGAACAGGAGGCTCCGGAGGTGATCATCCATCTTGCCGCTCTTGCAGGAGTCAGAGGCTCCGTACTCGACCCGCTCAAATACGTCGATGCGGATGTGAAGGGTACTGTTGCAATGCTGGAGTGCTGTCGGAAATATGGGGTGAAAAAATTCATATTCGCTTCATCTTCATCTGTTTACGGCACTTGCCAGACACCGTTCAGGGAAGAAAATGCACCGACAGTGCAGGTTTCGCCATATGCCGCTGCAAAATACTCCGGAGAGGTGTTTTGCAGGACATACAGCCATCTTTATGGTCTGCCTGTGGTATGCCTGAGGTTCTTTACCGTATACGGCCCGAGGCAGCGGCCTGATATGGCAATCCACACTTTCGCCGGATCCATCATCGCAGACAGGGAAATAAAGATATTTGGCAACGGGACCAGCATAAGGGATTACACCTATGTGGACGATGTGATAGACGGCATCATGTCTTCCATAGAACTGCCCTGCACCTTTGAAACCATTAACCTGGGAAATTCAAGTACCACAAGCATAATGGAACTGGTCAGCATACTGGAAAGCAAACTGGGCAAAAAAGCAAATCTGAACTTCCTGCCCGCACAACCGGGCGATGTGCCTGCAACCTGCGCAGATATAACAAAAGCAAAGTCCATACTGGGTTATGACCCCAAGGTATCTCTCGAGGAAGGCATCGACCGCTTTGTTGAATGGTATCTCGAAAGAGTTGTTGAATAGCGGTGCAGGCATATCTGCCAGACGGGTGTACAAAAAAAGTGCCGGGCGCGGCACTTAGCTACTTAGATATTCAGACATGTATTTATATCACAAATCCGACATATGTCTATGTATCGCGCCCGGCACCAAAACATCGACTGTCCGACTGACGTGCCAGGCACCACTTTTAATACTTCTTTGTTTCTTTGGTTATCCTTCTCCTGAAATCGTCCCACTCACCAGTCTGGAAATATCTGGTCAGGTTTTTCTCTTCGTGTACGTAAGTAGGGATATAACCTCTGGTTACCCTGTCCAAACACCTTTTAGCCATGCTTTCATCCCATACGATCTTCCTGGTGACCATATATATTCACATCCTTACATAACAATATAATTTACATAATCATTATATTAAGATGTGAACAAAAAGTTGCCTGAATGCTGCCAATATTCTGCTTCACGTTCCTGGACCGCTAGCAGGACAAAATCATTTACGGCTTTATTTTTTATATGACCACCTGACCCCCTGGGGAGTGTCCTCCAGCAGTATACCCATTTCATTCAGCCTGTCTCTTATTTCGTCGGCGACCTTCCAGTTCTTTTCCTTTCTGGCCTGCTGCCTCTGTTCTATGAGCTCCAGTATCTCAGGATCCAGCTCAGGCGTTTCTTCCTTTATCTTTTCGGCTGCTTTGCTGAAGTCCAGTGCGAATACCTGGTCCATTTTCAGCAGCAGTCTGTAGAGATCCTGCGATTTTGTGCCGTACCTTGCAACATTCCAGGCAACAGCCATGGCTTTGGGTATGTTGAGGTCGTCATTTATGGCTTCCAGGAACTCTTTTTCAAATCCCTGCACGATCTCGTCCGGCACCTTAACTTCCGGATCCGCATTTTTATGTGCCACAACTGCCTCGATCAGCCGGTCCAGAGCCACCTGTGCAGCCTTCAGGCCATCCCATGTGAAGTTGAGCTTGCTCCTGTAGTTCGCATTGAGGCACATATACCTGAAGGCAAGAGGATCGTATCCCTTCTCCCTGAGATCAGTAACGGTGTAGGTGTTGCCCAGGCTCTTCGACATCTTCCCGTTGTCCACCAGCAGGAATTCACCATGCAGCCACCAGCGCACGGCGGGCTTCCCAAGCAGTGCTTCGCTCTGTGCTATCTCGTTTTCATGGTGTACGGGGATGTGGTCGACTCCTCCTGTGTGTATGTCGAATTCGTCACCCAGGTACTTCCTGCCCATCGCAGAGCACTCGATATGCCATCCCGGATAACCCATGCCCCAGCGGCTGGGCCACTGCATGATATGCTCTTTGGGAGCCTTCTTCCAGAGCGCGAAGTCAGCCGGATGTCTTTTTTCCTTGTTTACATCGACCCTGGCTCCTGCTTTCTGGCCTTCCAGATCCAGCCCGGACAGTTTGCCGTATCCCTCGAATTTCATTATGTCAAAATAGATGCCGTCACTTGTCTCATAGCCATATCCCTTCTCCACAAGCGCCTCGACGAATTCCAGCATCTCATCTATATGCTCCGTGGCTTTCGGGATGATCTCCGGCTTCTCGATATTGAGCTCTGCTATATGGTCCATGAAAACCCCGGTGTAATATTCCGCGATCTCCCACGGTGATTTCCGGGTCTCCCTGGCCGTCTTCATCATTTTGTCCTCGCCTTCGTCGGCGTCTGATACGAGATGCCCGACGTCGGTGATATTCATGACATGTTTCAGCTGATAACCGTTATATTTCAATACACGCCTGAGGATATCCATGAATATGTATGAACGCATGTTGCCGATGTGGGCATATTGGTAGACTGTAGGCCCGCATGAGTAAATCTTCACAGTATTCCCTTCAATGGGCCTGAACTCTTCCTTCTGCCTTGTAAGCGTGTTGTACAGCTTCATTTCACCTTCTCCTTCCGTTGATCATATGCCGAATAGCTTACCGCTGCCGGCAATGCCATCTGCTGTCATTTGTTCTGCTTTTTAAATCTGTCCTTGCAGTCTTCCTGATCTATCGTTTCTGCAGATCTGCCTTCTGCCTGTGCCTCCAGCTTTTCGATCCGCTCGAGTATCTTGCACAGCTCCTGCGCGACCGGGTCAGGTATGTTGATCTGGTCGAGTTCCACAGACGGTGCCAGTTTTCTTCCCGCCTGTTTCACGGCACGCGCCTTCACACCCGCCACTGTGGTATTCGGCGGTACGTCATCAAGCACGATGGAGCCGGAACCTATCATGGAATTATCTCCAACCGTAATCGGCCCCAGGAGCTTTGCACCTGCCCCTATCAGTACATTGTTCCCGATGGTCGGGTGTCTTTTCCCTTTATCCTTACCGGTGCCGCCCAATGTGACGCCGTGGTATATAGTGCAGTTGTCGCCAATTTCCGCCGTTTCACCTATCACGATGCCCATCCCGTGGTCGATGAACAATCCCCTGCCCAGTACCGCTCCCGGGTGTATCTCTATACCGGTGGCGAATCTGGCGAACTGGGATACCACTCTGGCAAGGAAGAAAACCCTCTTTTTATACAGCCAGTGGGCTATCCTGTGATATATCAGAACGTGGAATCCCGGATACAGCAAAAAGACCTCCAGTGTGCTTTTGGCTGCAGGATCCCTGTTAGCTATGCACCTTGCATCATTTAACAATCCCTTGAACATAAACAATCCTCGCTATGACCGTTGATCCATTTTGACCTGTTTTGTTTTCGCTGATGTTCTGCAGATCCATATATACAGTCTTATGTATTATACCCTCGCGATGTGTCTTTCCAACATCATATTCTGCATCATGCCCGCTGATACCGGAAACTCCGCCTCAAATAAAGAAGCGAAGCCCATCACAGTTTA
>DGEE01000133.1:0-4760 GCA_002385815.1 Hungateiclostridiaceae bacterium UBA3934 | reverse complement strand
GCGATTTGCATTTTCATATATCCTTTGAAAGGAAGTGATATGGTTGGCTGAAAATGTTGAAAGAACGCAGCACTTCAGTTTTGGACAGTTGTTGATCAGATGGCTGGTCGGTGCCATAGTGCTGGCTGTTACAGCATTCCTGACTCCGGGTTTCACGATATCAGGTATTTGGTCTTTGATTATTGCCGCTGCAGTGATCGCGGTCCTTGATTATCTTGTGCAGAGGATACTTGGTGTGGATGCGACACCTTTTGGCAGGGGACTGACCGGCTTCATTGTTTCCGCCGTGATCATTTATGTCGTCAAGTTCTTCGTCACAGGCTATGATGTGACCATACTGGGTGCAATACTGGGCGCACTCGTCTATGGGATAATCAACCTGCTGATACCTGGAAGGACTATGTAACTGAATATGGGAGCAGACCTGACCAACATAGATAATTGCTGCTCAATAATGCGCTCATACCGGCCGCATTCTTCTATTCCATCGAGGGGGCTTTTGCCCCCTTGGTTATGTACAGGGCTTTTACGCCGTCGATCACAGGACAGGGTTCTGCTCCATTGATTGTACGGCTATTTTTTTGCCCCTTTTATTGTGTAACGAAAAAGGGCAGAAATAAAGGGATGGCGCCGCCACCCCTTTATGTAGGACCGCTTACTCATCATCCGCAACAGACCTGCCGCCCTCTTCAGCCCCGGGGAAATCTGCTTTTTGGGGTGGGAAGAACTCGTCTATCGGGAAATCGATGGTGTCGAACAAACCACACGCATCTTCATCCGTTGCTGCTACGCACTGCTTATTCGGAACACAGAAATCAAATGCGGGTATGAGAAGCTGAACGTGCCTTGCGAGCTTGATTATCGAGAAGAGGCCGATGGTTGCCACGACCCGTCTGCCAATCACAAGATGTCTGTCCTCGCCGGAATCCCTGAGCAGATCGGTATCATCGAAATCGACATCCTCAAGAAGATCGCTGACAGTTCTGGGGATATTTCTGTCGCATCCGTCATCACAGGTGCTTTCAAGGACTTCCACGATCCTTGCATTGAGTGTTATGGGCTCTGCTACTTCCACCTTTGAAATGGGAAGGTTATCCTGCTGTAATGCTGAAGTACCCTGATTGTCAAGGCCCTGATCCACAAAGTGGGACTTAAAGATCTTCACATTGCCTTCCGAGCCGAACAGGATGACTTTCTTGTCAAACAGGACGATGCCCGGGACAGTTACGATTTTTATGCCGCCGCTGCGCTTGGGTACGAAGAAGTCCAGCGTGACCTTGATGAAAAATTTGATGTCAACTGTATAGAATCCCCTCTTGAAAGGTACCTCCTCCACATCGGAGAATACCTTTACCACCTCTGCGCGTCTGGCCTTTACATTGATAGCATGGCAAACCAGCCAGTTCATCCTGTCAGGGTCCCTGAAGTAAACTCTCGCATCTTCTATACAATCCTTCTCCTTGCATGAATCGTATATTTTTTCTACCTGTATACAAACTGCTTCCCTGATCTTGCACAGATCTCTCTCACTGATCAGGCCGGGTAGCACTTTATCATGTTTATAACCCATATTTATAATCCCCCTTCGCATTAAAGTTCAAGCTGATTTTTTCGATTTCCCTCTCATTTTCATAATATGTTGATGGTAAATATTTGTGATAGATTACAAAACAGAATGAATATAAAAGGCATGCAAACATTCATATATATAAACAGTGTATTTTATATATGTGAGTGATGAGGCATGTTCAATTTTCACAACCGGCATTACATATTCAGACAGTCCGACGGACAGATCCGGAGGTTCAGCTGCGACCTGAGACAAAACCTTAGCACCAGCACTCTTGGGAGAAACGGCATATGGGGCGATGTCACCGTCATTGCCAGGAATGTGCACCAATATTTTTATGCAGAGCTCGGCCAGGATGATTTTTATCATATACTGTACCAGGACAACAGCGGAAATATCAACTATGCGAAAACAGACGGACAATATGTGAAAGCGTTCCCCGTCCTCAACAGCAAAACACCGGCAGTTTACAACAAGCAACTGTATATAGCACCGCTCAGCGATGAGATTTATCTGTTCTATGTGCTGCAGCACGGCAATTCATTCCTGCTTGCTTATCAGGTGCTGAGGAACAACAGACCGGGCACACCGAAGATCGTGGATTATGTTTCAGGAAGCAGCATACCCTGCTTCGTTTTGTATGATACCGACCAGAACATCTACGCTTTCTACCAGTCTTATGATGGAAAATACCTGCAGCTGGGGTACAAGAAATTCAGTACTGCCCGGAAGCACTGGAGCGATTTCACAGCAGTGACGAAGCACCAGGGCAACTGTGAATTCCCGCATGTGATCATAGATTCCTCCGGTACCATCCACCTGTGCTATCAGCGGCGTACATCCAAGCTGTACGAGATTGTCTGCCAGCATAAGACACCGGACAGAAATCTGTGGTCTGCCGAGACTGTACTGCACTCTTCCATCCATCCGTTTGAAAACGCATCGATACTTCAGGTCAATGACAGGATCATAGTATACTGGGTCAGAGATAATATAATTTACTACTGTGCCGGCCCCCTGTCCGGCAGCAGCTGGAGCAAGCCTGCAAGATACGGCGTCCAGCCGGGGCGCAGGCTGCAGTGTATCTGCTATAAGGAGCAGCAGACCAGGGACGGTTCTTCATTTTCCCCGGGGAAACGTACCGGGGACGGTTCTTCACTTTCCCCGGGAATCTACCCGGGTGTGGTATCTGAGGGTTTTAAACTGATATTCATGGAAACGGAGGATTTCGCCATAGACCACCCTTTCCGGCAATACCCGTCGCCAGCGCCCCGTGACGGCGGCACCTCGGTCGACGAACTCAAATCATTGGTTTTAAGCAGCTTCAGGCAATTGCAGGACAAAATAGGGCAGATGGACGCCGAATGGGCAGAAATCAGAAAGGAGATGCCAAAGCTCGCAAATGCTTACATGGAATTGTCAAAAGAGACGGAAAAGCTCTCGCTCCGGCTCAACCTGCTCGAAAACAAGCTGGCGCAGGTAAGCAACCCCTACCACGGGGCTGAGCCGGCAAAGTACGGGTTATTGGAAGACATACCCGGAGGCCATTATAGGGACACGGCATCATCTGCGCCTCTGAGAGATAAGGTACCTGCATCAGTGAAAGATAAGCCATCTGTATCAGCAAAAGACACGGCGCCCTCACCGGAGGAACAGCAATCCGCAGCAGAAAACTCCTCCGCATCCGGTGACACCATTGCAGCAAACAACGACGGTTTTCCTGAGTCATCAGGATCGCAGACACGAAAAACATCAGCCGAAGGCACGAAGCCCTCCCTGGACCCTGAAGCTCTGAAAGCATGGGAGGAGTGGCAGGGACCAAAAGAGTGGATCGAAGGGATATAACATCGGAATGGGCTGAAGGTAATAACAGTAAAACAAATCAAAGGAGTAAAAAACCAGGAAAACAAAAATAAAAAAGAGGACTATCCGTATGGGTAAGTCCTCAACATTTATAACCCGAAAAGCCGTTCCCCTATATTTTGACACCTAGCCTAAGCCAGGTGGGTGTCCTATTGAAAGCTTCAGCCTTCCGCCGCCGCACACATGATGTGTGACGGAATTAGCTTGTGGCCTGGCATCCGCTCCCAAACACCGGACTCCCGTTTTTCGAATGTAGGTTCAAAATTATAGGTTTATCCGGACATTTCAGGTCAGTGACATATTTTGTTTTCACAGACCTTTGGTCTGATCACAGCGGTCTGACCGGTTGCCCGCGCCGCTTCTGTGATTACATTATATCACCGATCAAGGCGCACCAACAACACACAGCAGGCGCAATTACGCCTGTAATGCGCTGTTTAATTCGATCTGCCTTTGATTTTCTTGACCGTTCAGATGATTTTGACACAATAATAGGAACTTACTGGAATCTCACCGTTGATGGCGAAAGCGCCGGCGGGCAAAAGAATGGTCGGCATGTCAGTATATTTTCACATAGTTGTTTTTGAACATCTGTGGTTCGACTTTGTACATTTCCCTTATCACAAGATTGTTCAAAAGGGCTTCCTGCAGCACGATGTCCTTGAATTCAAGGGGAAATCTGAGGCAATACCCGCAGCCGTCCTTTGCAATATGACAGGGAGTCGGAACCACCTCGAAGACATATCCCTTCCGCTCGAGGATGGAGCAGAGCCTCAGTGCATAATTACCTGAATCGAGTATGGCAATGCCGTACATATGAACACTCTCCCTTCACTACATTTTATTTTGGAAGTGTCCATAATGTGTCTATATGCCGATCTTATGCTCCCGGGCGTAATAGAACAGGTACTGCTGGGCAAACCCTGCACACTGACCAAATTTCTCCGAAGCGAACTGCTGTATTTCGGAAAATCCGGTTTCCCGTCCGAAAAATAGTTCCTCCATCACGCGCCTGACCCAGACATCGACAGGAAATACATCATATTTAATGCCGCTGTAAAGAAGCACACAGTCGGCCACTTTATTGCCGACTCCCTTATATTTCAGAAGCTCTTTACGGGCATCTGCTGTATCCATTTCTGCCAGCCTGTCGGCATCGAATCCGGACTTTGCGACGGCTGCAGCCGTTTCATGGATATATCCGCATCTGTAACCGGCCCTGCATTCGGCAATCTGCTCAAGGCTCAGCGCTGCAAGGGTCCTGGCATCGGGAAAGCTGTAATACGACTTTCCGGCATACTTCTGTTCCTATCTCTTATACACATCT
>DGEE01000024.1 GCA_002385815.1 Hungateiclostridiaceae bacterium UBA3934 | reverse complement strand
GTTTTTATTGTACCAAAAACACTTAAAAAGTATAGGTGTTAACCCGAATGTTTCTTACTATGTTATTTTGATATTAACGATCAACGATATCAACCTGGATGCGACACTGGAAGAGATAAGCGCCCAGAAGGTATTCATCGATAAGGTGATAAGAGAACAGAACAATTCAGAATTACAAGATATTTATCAAATCGACTTTGAAAGGATGATTATTTTACTTGCATCCGATCACCCCTCCGGAAGATACATCCGTGAGAAGGCGGAAGATCTGGTGAGCGATGTTATGAAAACACTAACACAGCATGTATATTTCAGCGTTTCCGTAGGAGGGGATTTGGTCAATGATGTATGCAAGCTGCCGAAGGCGTTTATGCATGCCCAGAGGGCATTGAACATTCCCCGCAATGTATTCGGAACACGGAAGATACAGTGGTATGACCGGGCCAAACAGTTCATGGAGATGGGTGCCCATGAACTTACAATGCCGGAGGATACTGCAATCTCACCTCAGAATCTTGCTATGATAGAGAGTGTAAAGGAGTACATCAATAAGAACTATATGGATGCGCAATTGTCATTAACATCTGTCGGGGAAGAATTTTTCATAACGGAAGTATATTTATCCAAGTTATTCAAGCGGGCAACCGGGGAAAACTTCTCAAAATATGTTGAAGGGGTACGGATGCAGCACGCAAAAGAATTGCTGGAACAAGGCAAAAAAGTATCGGAAGCAGCTGAGTTAGTGGGTTATAACTCACCTCAGGTATTTCGCAGAGCATGGAAACGTTATTATGGAAATACCCCATCCGAAAGTACCAGGTATAACAATGATAATTAATATAGTTTATCAGGAGTTACACAGACAAATGCTGTCGCCGTCGGGATACAAATTATCACCTTCATTTTATGTTTTGCTCCACTTATAATCGAATTGAGAGATCTTTTTGTTTCTGATGATTCGTTTATGGGAAAGCCTGTGACAGAGCCTTTTTGATGGAGGAAGACTATGAATTATCATTATATAGTGACCGTGGCCCCGGTTTTCAGCGAGGAAAGCGTCAAGTATGCTGTTGTTGAACAAAACCTCACATGGCTGGAAAAAGAGGAATTAACGAGGATCGAATATATTGAAAGCGCTGAGCCGGGAGGCGACAGATCCAATTACATGTTCATTCTCACCGGGATGCCGGTATCAGCACAGGTATATCCCCTGAAAGAGTTTTTGAGAGAATTCATTGTGTCCCTTGAGGCGGACTCGAATGTACCTGACCCGCTGGATATGATAATTGACCCAAGGCCAATAACACCAGATGAAGTGCAGCAATACTATTCATCCTTAAAGGGCCAGACAAATCATGAATTCTTTGAGGACTATTACAAAATAGATGATGAAAAACATCTGAAAATCCTATGTGAAAAAATCCGGATCCTGTATTATGACCTGCACCTTGATTATTTGCTGGACGACGAAATGAAAAGCATATATAAAGGCTATATTTCTGATACTGAAGCAGCATGTGAGTTCACGGAAGAGGAAAAACAAAATATGGATATAGCCCGGGTAATTGCACGAATGGCAGTAGGTGAAGATTTTGCTGTCATCCCGATGCCGGAAACTGACCGTAAGAAGATATATTATGGCAGATATCACGTTTCCTGTGGTTTCAGAAAAGTCATTTTGCCGTCATATGTAAATGCGCTCGATATGCCTACTGTCATTAAGGACAGGGCATTTGCCGGATGTGATACTGTCAGGGAGGTCATTATATACGACCTTATAGGAAAAAGAGATGAAAATGACCTGGTCACCGACGATTCTTCCTTTGGCGAGGGTGCATTTTTTGCCTGTTCAAGCCTTGAAAAGGTTTATTTCAACGACTATTTCACATATATACCCCGTAATGCTTTTGAAGACTGTGAGTCGCTTAAAGAGGTCATAGTTCCTTCTGTATTGCGGGAAATTGGCGACTTTGCATTTTATGGCTGCACATCGCTTAAAAATCCTGACCTGTTCAAGCATACCAATCTTCAGAAGATAGGATGCTGTGCTTTTTGCGGCTGCGGCTTCGCGACCCTGAACCTTCCTGACACACTAATGGTAATAGAAGAAAAGGCTTTTTCCGGTTCAATGATCCAGACCATCATTATCCCGGATTCGGTATATTTGGTTGGGCAGGGTGCTTTTCAATCCTGCAAAAAGTTGAAATCAGTTAAATTCTGCGGAATATTATATGAGGTTCCGGTCAGTTGCTTCGGAGATTGCCATGAGCTGGCACATATCGATTTGCCAAATGGTTTGAAAAGAATAAATGATCGGGCATTTGACTCATGTATGAATCTGAAAACCATTTATATTCCTGATGGTGTGGAAGAAATCGGCTCAGACGTTTTCAATAATTGCTGCAGCCTGGAAAGCATAAGATTTCCAGGCTCTGTCACCAGTTTAGGACATTGCAGCTTTGACAAGAATCTGAAAATAATATGCAGGGAAAACTCATATGTCCATAACAGGTCTGTTGAAGAGAATTGGAACTATGAATTGGAATAAATGACAGGACGGCCTTTTGCCGATATGATGAGGATTCAGATCATTGAAATAATAAGAAACAGAGGTAATCACCATGGCAATGTTTGAAATCTGCCCGCTATGTCGTCATGTGCGGGAAGAAAATGAGCAAAATTACTGCGGGTGCGTGCGTAAGGACTATATAAGTGAGAAGGACTTCATATGGGCTGACGAAAGACTTGCAGGTGTGGCTCTGAAGCTCATGGATAAAGGCTTTCTGGTCAGGGCATGTCTGATGGATGAAATCCTCCCGCGCACTAAAACTGCTATCAGGATACACTTCGATAAGCACTATGAGGTAGAAAGCCTTTTCAGAGAGATGCCGCCTGACTGGCACACAGAGACTTTCACACCGTCGGACGACAAATCGTTCAGGCATACAGTGCTTGTCGACTATCTGGAGTGGAGCGACAGCGAGGAAGATATGGAGGGTGAACTGACCCTGACGATATCAAATCTTGAGACATGGGTCGAAGAACTCGACGGCGAGGCAGTAAAGGCCGTGCTGACATTGGCCGGATACCCTGTGGCTCCCATCACACATAAGCCGGATATGCTGTGAAGGCGCTTACTCATCACTGATGGATGTATACGGAATAATTTCGGTCTGAATACAGGTAACTTCGTAAAAGCCCTGATTTTCAACAAAATTGGCGACAGAGTTCATCATGCTGTCCAAATGGCCGGCTTCATTTGAAGCAAATACAAAGCTTAGCCCACAGCAGTTCCGGGAGTTGAGTTTCCCGGTCTCGGCCACGGCAACGTTGAATTTGTTTTTGATTCTTTCGAGGAGGCTTCTGATGACCCGCCTCTTGTCCTTGAGCGATTGAGATTCGCCGATAAAAAGCTCCAGTTGTAAAACACCTATAAACATAGCGCTAGTCCCCGTGCATTACTTGATTTTTCTATATCTTACTACAGTTTTTATCGTTTTACTATACGTGGAGACTGCATATGGACAGGGATGACCTGCTCGATGCGTTCGCCTGCAAAAAAGCGGTCGCTGAAAGGGGAAAGGTGTTCAACGTGACCGATGGCACCTGCGGCGTCTGCATTTCGGTGTGCCCGTGGACAAAGCGGTATGTTTCCCGCAAAGAAGCAGGCTGTCCGTAAAACAGGCTGATTGCAAGGAAACAAACTGAGAATGCCGGGCAAAGCAAACTTTTCCGGTTGCCGGCCCGGCATTCCGAATCATCGCCTGGCTATCCGCGCCTGCAATTGTGAAACAATACGGGGAAGTTCCCTGTCCCCCCGCTGCACGACTACACGGTAAGTACCCCGCATAGAGGTGATCTCAATAAACCTGCGTCGTGAAAACAGGTATATAATGCAGAAAACACAGACGATTGCCGTTAATATCATGATACCTGTAACAATAGCCTTCAGCGTGTTGTATAAATCACCGCTGCTATCCCGGATTTTCTCAGTGACGTCCTGCGCGGTTTTGTATGCGCTCTGCAGGCTGCTGATTTCAATCGAATCGATCTTCCCCCCTATGCTGGTGCGGACGCCCGACAAGACCAGTAAGAGCAGCGAACCCAACAGGAGCACTATGTACATGATCCTTTTTGAGCGGCGCTTTACATAGTCGGCTGAAAGCAGGTCTTTGTAAGGTATCGTAACTGTACCATCCTGCTTCGACAAGAAGCCGTTGGAAACGGTATAGTACTTTCCCTGGATTTTAACGCTGTCGCCTGATAAAGTGATCGTTGTGTTTTCCATCTGCTTACTTCCTCCTAATCAGGCAGCCAGAACATCAATGCGCGCTTAAGGCTGATCGATTTGTCGAACCTGCGGACGTTCAGGAAAACACACAGGAACGGGATGGCGCAAACTATGATGTCCTTTACAAAGAATCCGAAAATATTCCTGGAGCCTGTCATCAGAAGAAACAGAAGGTGGACTGCCGGAACTATAACGGCCAGCATTGCAGTGCGCTTTAGTATTCTCGGCGTACCTATACTTACCCAGGCAAATATCAGGAAGGCCAGGGGCACTATTGCAGGAAACAGGACTGCAACAAGAAACAGGACTGCAAACTGCATAATATTCCTCCTTATAATACCCAAATCAAATACACCAGTAATACCGAAATCAAATACACCAGGATC
>DGEE01000116.1:1094-5383 GCA_002385815.1 Hungateiclostridiaceae bacterium UBA3934 | reverse complement strand
GCATATGCCGGCTATTGAAAATGAGGTGAGCGGATGCAGAGGAAAGACAAATTAGTGTACATAGCTATAGCGATTTCTTCCATAATCATTATAGTTGCGTCTGTGCTTTCGATATCAGGTATTGATCTTATCCCGGGGTTGATTCCGTTGTTTATGCTGATCGTAATGCTGGGATTGGGTTTTATAATGAAGGCACAGTATGATGCCGGAAAGATCAGTAAAGGATACTGGAGATTCTTCTTTTGCGTTATAGTAATTGGAATAATAGCGGATGTGGCTGCTGGGGTAGCGCAGGTCATTGATTTTTTCAGCAGAGGCTCGTGATGAGATCATGACCAGGAAATTATGCACGTTATGTGTAAAGTGCATGGCCTGGCGACAATATACTTCGGGATATATGATGCGTGATTTATAATGCGATATATGCTGCTGAACATTTACTGCGGCAGATATAACGAAGGCTGCTGAGAAAACAGCCGAGACCCGGACCGCATGGCATCCGGCCAGGGAAGCGATGTTCAATATCGGCACTAAAGGAGGAATACATATGGAGATGAAACAATACCCGATACTGGAATTTGATGAATCAAGGGATGCGGTGATCAACCCGTCAAACCTGATAAAGCCAATTGAGGGATGTGAGAGATGCGTCATTACATTTTTCAGGGATGCCATTGAAAAGCTGGACTCAGAAGGAAAGCTGAAGCAGATAGCAACCTTTTACAACGAGACTGTAAACCTGCCAATATATGAAACATACGTGGGTGAAAAAAGGGTACATATAGTGCAGGGATTTGTGGGGTCTGCGGGAGCAGCCGCCCTGCTGGAGGAACTGATAGCATTCGGATTTGACAAGTTCATCGTCTGCGGCGGAGCAGGTGTGCTGCAGAAGGATATTGCAGTCGGGCACCTGATAATACCCGTTTCGGCGATCCGGGACGAGGGAGCCTCCTATCATTATCTGCCTCCGTCCCGGGAAGTCAAATGTGATGAGGATGCTGTAAGAACTATCGAAGAATATTTTATTGAACGCAATATAGAGTACATAAAGGCAAAGACCTGGACGACGGATGCCTGCTACCGGGAAACCAGGGGCAAAGTTGAGCTCCGCAAGGCAGAAGGCTGTGTCACTGTGGATATGGAAGCGGCAGCATTTTTTGCTGTATCAAAATTCAGAAATGTAAAGCTGGGGCAGATACTTTACGGCGGGGACGATTTAAGTGGTGTCGAATGGGACAGCAGGAGATGGAAAAGCAGAGAAGATATAAGAAGCAATCTGGTGCAGATCGCCCTGCGGATATGCAGCAAATTATAGCTGAATATTCCACTGTCTGTGTCGAAGGGACACGAGATGTAATGTTACCGGATTTAAGGAATTGCAGGTGTGATTTGCTTCTGATGTGGTAACGTACAGCGGGTTTGCCGGCTGCGGCCGGTATTTCAGGAGGGATGCAGGATGGATGGAGATAAGCTATTCACCCTTATTGAAAACTCGGAATGCATGCCAAAACTTCCCCGGGATGTTTCCGAGATACTTGAAATAATGAAGGATCCCATGCTGCTGGATATAGATGTGCTGGCCGGGAAAGTTGCCAGGTGCTGTCGTTTGAATGATTTGGTGCTGAAAAACCTCAACACAGGTTATTATCAGATCAGCAAGAAAATCACGTCGATCAGGGAAGCAGTGGTCTACCTAGGGATGCAGACAGTACAGAATATCATCATATTTTATATCACACGCCAGCTTTTTTCTGAAATCCTGCATGAAAAAAAGAACAGGTTATTCAGTATGAAGCTTTACTGGAAGCATGTGATCGGTACGTCTGTTGCAAGTAGCATGTTGTCTGACAAAATCAAAAAGGGAGATAAATTCAAGCTTTTTTCATACGGGCTGCTCCACGATATAGGAATCGCTTTACTGGACGTATGCGTGCCCGGATTAGTCGATGAAATTGCACAAAGACTGCTCAGCGGCACACACCAGGTAATTGCTGAACGATCGGTATTAGGCGGCATAACGCATGCGGATGTCGGAGCCTGGCTCTGCAGGAAATGGAATATACGTGACGACATAATCAATATCGTTGGGCATCATCATACACCATTCTGGGCAAAATCTGCCATTGATGATGTAAGGATCATTTATGCCGCAGACGTGATAAGCACTGAGTACTACGAAAGGCTTCTGGGGCTGAACATGAACCATGAGATCAACAGTAAGATCATGGACTACCTGGGCATTTCAGATGATGTCAGATTTGAAATTATCGAAGCACTTCCGCAGGAAGTAGATAAAATTCACTGGTTATTTATGGAGTAGGGGATATAGTGCCAGGCATATACTTATTGGATATGGATCTCAGTGTCGTGCCAGATACCTGAAATATGGAGGGGCTTGAAATGAAGCAGGTTTTGTGTTCAACAGGTGCTTTTATTGGCAAATCTAACAACAGGAATCATAGATTATTGGATGAATGTGCGAAGAAGGTTGATTGCGACGGCTTTGAACTGATGCTGTACCCTGCGTGGTATGAAATATTGGACACGGTTGTGCCAGACATAAAAAAGATGTCGCTTAACATACCTGTGCTGCATAGTGACAAGAACATAGGCGAAAAGATCAGTTCAGATGAAGAGGGTACATTGGACGAAGCACTTTCCCGTTTCGAAATTAATTGCCAGGTGGCATCGGATCTGGAAGTTCGCAATATGGTCCTGCATTTGTGGGGAGGCATCCCGTCGGACAAAAATATCGAAAAGAATATCGCTGTATTTGCCAAACTGAATGCCATGGCGCAGAAGTACGGAATAACTTTACTGGTCGAAAATGTCGTGTGCAACCGGAAAGACCCGATGACACATTTTCTGGAGTTGTATCACGCATATCCGGATATATCATTTACGTTCGATACCAAAATGGCTGCGTTCCATGGCCAGATGGACATGGCTTGTGAGAAGGAATGGCGCTGGATGTGGGGTGGCGGACATATCAAGCATCTGCATATCAATGATTATAATGGCGGGTATATGGACTGGAAAAATTTCAATACTTTACATATTGGCGAGGGGAAAATAGACTTCGACAAATTTTTCAGCTTCCTGCATGATATTGGATACTCGGGAGATTACACAATAGAGGCTGTTTCCTTTAAACAAAGCGGAGAAATCGAATTTGAAAGGATGAATAACACTATAAAAACGTTAAGAAGCAAATTGTATGGATAATGCAAGAATAATGGCCGGCAACGGCACTTGTACGGGATGCAGCAGATCCCGGCGAAAACATATGGAACCAGTATTGTTATTGGGAAGATCACCAGCAGACAACCTTTGAAAATATTATCCCAATGCCGGAGAATGGCGTCATTTTCAGTGACGGGATAGAAAGTGATTTCCTGCAGTTCAACTCCGGTATCGAGGCTACCATATCGGTCGCCGAAAAGAGGGGGCACCTGGTAGTATAGGCAGTAATAATCTGTAGAAGTTTGCAAAAGTCTTTAAAAGACTATGCCATTTGAGGAACCTGCTTTTACGCTTTTTCAGGAGAGATCTATGAGTACTGTAAATACTGACAATTGCTTTGGCTGCGGAAAGGACAATCCAGTTGGTTTGCGCCTTAACATCAGACATATCGGTGATAAGTCACATTTCGAATTTGAAGTAAAGCCCCAGTATTGCGGATACCCAGGTGTTCTGCATGGAGGTATATTTGCTGTGCTTTTTGACGAGGCCATGTTCCATGCCATCGCCAAATCAGGCATTGAGGCTGTGACTGTGAGCATGGATATCGAATATGTCAGCCCTGCATTCGAAGGGCATATTCTCGTTTGCGAAGGAGAAGTGGAAAAACGCGACGGGAGAAAGATCGATGTAATCGCAACACTGACCGATGCTGCTTCAGGCAAACTTATCGCCAAAGCCAGGGGGAGATTCCTGGAAGTGGATCTGAATAAAGTCCTGGACAGAAACAAAAGAGATAATGACAGAGGTGTTTGATGAGAAGAATTATTCCGGCAATTTGCATTATCGCTTTGATTTTATTATTTGCTTCATGCAGTAATGATAAATCAAGGGGCGGCGAAAATCATCCTGATGACACCGATACTGCAATAAATGTCAAGGGAAACACAGCGAATTCGCCGGATTCATCCGACAGCAATGGTAATTCATCGACTTCTGTCAGAGACTCGAGTACTGTTACCCAGGGGGCTGTTAACGATATAGATGCTGTCTATACCAACAGTTCGGATATACCGCAATTTATATTGACTACATAAAACAACTGGAAC
>DGEE01000116.1:0-893 GCA_002385815.1 Hungateiclostridiaceae bacterium UBA3934 | reverse complement strand
ACTGGAACCAGATAATAAGATGGCGGGTATGAAGATTACCCGATCTGGATAAGGGACATATTTAGAAAGCACGACTGGACGATCAAAGACCGGACGTTATGGCAGTATTCGAACCGGAAGGTTCTCAAGGGATACAATGGCTACGAGGACTATAACCAGGATAACGGAAGTTGCGGGGTAGTGATGCAGGACAACTATATAAGGACCTGGTACTGGTTTCGATCCTGTTGTTTGTACCGGCAGGAACGCTAATTATTGGAATGCGTGGCTATTGATCGGGATTCTTTTCATACCTATACGTCAGTCCGGTCATCAGCTCCGCCAGCCGCCCCGTCCTGCCCTTTGGAGTCGTCGATCCTGACGGGGAAAAGCTTCCTGACTTTTTTGGATCTGTTCAGGTAGATATACCATCCGACACTGAAAGCTACAATGAGCAATAAGCTTATGACGGATGATACGATGATGCTTCCGAGCATTTGCGAATACATCTCATGATCCCTGTCATATGGTATTTTCCGGATTTGACTGATCGTATTTAAAATAAGATAAGGGGTCAGGTAGACGGCCCTGAATACAAGGAATACCTTTGAAACTCTGACGGCAAATTTTTTCAGTGTCTTAAGTACTATCGCCGAGAACAGCGAAAACAGTATGTAAAACACGGATATTCCCATTATGACCGTGTCAAAGACCCTGTTTCCGGGAAGCAGTTCATATCCGTTGAACAGCGTGATCACGCCCAGCACCGTTTCCACTGCCAGAAGCATGAGAAAATAGATCAGAAGGAATCCGCTTATACCCTTCTCTTCCATGTATTCATAAGGCTTTCTGAATTCATCCATGATAATGACCCCTTTTAATAAGTGCATCGTACTTGCACGAAAAACACTTAC
>DGEE01000138.1 GCA_002385815.1 Hungateiclostridiaceae bacterium UBA3934 | reverse complement strand
TCGAAACATACTCGAGTATCGAAGATGCCAAAGAAAGCCTCATCGCAAGAAAAAAATGCGAAAATCTGAGATACATCACAAAATACGGTGTCGACTGTTCAGACATGAGCAATTATGATTTGATTATTGATACCACATCGATCACTCCGGAACAGGTGGCAGAAAAAATAATGGCTGCTGTCAGACAGGAATAAGGCTTATCTCTGGCAGTCATATATGACGCTCAGAGAGATCCTCCGGATCTCTCTTTTTTATGCCCTTTTATCCCCTGTATAAATTTCATCTGTTTAAGTTCCCAACATATCACAGCCTTCATATTATGTAGTATTGACTTATGTAAATTGAAGGGTGGTTATATGGATACGTTCAGGATCGGGGATTACGTTGCCAGAAAATCATATGGCGGCGATATCAACTTCAGGATATCAGATATATCGATCGGCAGAAACGGCAGAAAAATATATGTATTGAGAGGTCTGATCTACAGGATAATGGCGGATTCCGATGAATATGACCTGCAGCGCAGGAAACAGGATGATGTACTGAAAGAGCTCCAAAGCAGGGTCTCGCAGGATGGCATCCACCATTTTTCTTGCTCCCGCAGCAAACAGATCAGGACGTCTGTCCGCCCGAGGGGAAAACCTGGTACGATCCTTCATATAGATTCGAGCCCCGACTTCCTCGAGATGTGCATGAATTATTACCGGGATGCCAGAATAAAAGCTTACGGCAAAGTGATCCCTGAAAGCGAACAGCCTGGCAGCATACGGTCTTTACTAAAAAGCACCGGGGCAGATGTGCTGGTAGTCACCGGTCATGACGGTCTGAAAAAGAACTCTCTCAACATCAAATCACCGGACAGCTACAGACATTCACAATATTTCATACGCTCGGTACAGGAGGCCAGAAAATTCGAGCCAAATCCTGACAAGCTTTGTGTCTTCTCCGGAGCATGCCAATCCTTCTTTGAAGGTATCATGGATGCTGGTGCGAATTTTGCCAGCTCTCCCGGAAGGATACTGATACATGCACTGGATCCGGCAAAGGTCGGTGACAGGGTGGCGCTGACCGATTCCCGGGTATTCGTCACCCCGGAAAAGATAGCCAGATTGACCCAGTCAGGCTTGAAGGGCATCGGTGGGATCAGGACCAGGGGCCACTATGTGGTGCAGAGCCGGAGATAATACCTGTGGAAATTCTTCGAAGAAATCGGGTCTGAAAGGTTTTAATACAAAAGGACTCCGGCAGAGCCGGAAGAGCAATAAAAGAACACGCAGCAGGTACTGAAAAGGACGCTGTCCGGATGATCCGGCTCAGCGTCCCTGTCATTTGCATATCGTATTTACGGACTCAGCTGCATATGTGCAGCAGAGTGCCAAAAGTGCAGTCTTCATGCCTGTGTGCAGTGTCTACAGCCGCAGGTAGTTGTAGATCATGACAGCAGCTTCTCCCCTGGTGGTGTTTTTCTTCGGCATGAAGTTGGCTCCGTTCCCGTTAACTATCCCAAGGCCTGAAGCTATTGCCACATAACCGTACAGTTCCGGACTGATGCTGTCACCGTCCATGAAGTTTATATTGAATATACCTCTGATTTCTGCCACCTTATCATATTTCAGGGCCCTGATTATGTACTTGACTGCTTCTTCCCTGGCAACAGTGCTGTCAGGTGCTATTTCTGATTCCCTGATGATGCCTTCCCTGACAAGATAAGCATAAAACTCATCAATCTCCTTCTGTGAGCTGCTTCCAGTTATGATCGGCCCATAGTAGCTCAGTGTCCTCGAAAGCAATGTCAGGAAGTCCTTCTGGGTAATTGCATCATTGGGCCTGAACTCATCACCATCGAGATAGATGCCGAAATCGGCCAGTACGCTTATCTGTTTCTGGGCAAAGTGTCCTTCGATATCCTTGTAGCTGACCTTTTTGGGCTCAACATATTCGCTCCCGTCTCTGTATACGATGTTCCCGTTGTTTGCATCTATATATAGCGGCTTGTCAGGCGAAAGCGAATAGACCAAAGCGGCCCTGGCCTGTTTCTGGTCCTCTGCTGCCATCAGCGGGATCACAGGCCCTGCGCCGTATCTGTACTCCATTAAAAGACCGATCTTGTCGAACAGTATTTTGTGAGCATCGTCCCGACTGATTACATTTTTGACAGACGGGAATTCCATGTCAAACCAGTCAAGACTGAAGCTGTTTATCTCCCCATTCAGATTGTCATAGCTGATGGACACACCGTTCTCGGGGAAGGGAACGCCGTCAACGAGCCTTGTATATGTGATATAGTAGCTGTCTTCCTTTGCCGCAGCGTCATCCATGTATTCTTCGATCATCCAGTTGTATTCCAGCTGCTCAAAATACTTCGGATAGTATTTCCTGAGAAAAGCATTAACGTCTTCCTTTGCACCGGCCAGATCCTTTATGGGCTGTTTCTGTCCGGCGTCCTGCTGATTCTTGTAGCTGTAAAAGCTCGTTATTTCCTTTGATTTTGCGTTTATTGAGACATTGACATAGTCAGACCTGATTCTGTCATCCTCCGAAGGTTTGTTGAACCGCAATGACCATATATATTCCCTGTTGTCAGGCCAACTGGTGTACAGATAATAGTTCTGCATTTCATACTCATCAGGTATCCCCAGGAATTCTGAGCTGCGTACCAGTCTTTCCGCTTCCTCAAGACTGATGAGCTTAGCTGCTTCCTGTATGGCTTTCAGTTCCTCAGGACTCAGCCTGATACTTTCTCCTGCTGCCATCGTAGGCGCTTGCTTCTCTTCTGCAATAAAATCGGCATCACCTGCTGCATAGCCATATATGCTGTATTCCAGCCGCAATTTCCTGCCTGATAAAGCATCGATGACAAAATCCATATTATCATAAATAGTGGTATACAGAGGGAATGCCCTGAGCACGTCATCATCCCTGGTAAAGCTATATATCAGCCTGAGTCCCAGTTCATCCATGTAAGCTTTCTCTGCTTCCTCAAGCGATATGGCACCCTCCGGCGAAGGGAATTCCAGGTCCTCTGTCCAGTTCAGTGAATAGCTCTGCAATTCACCCGTATCTCTGTTTATACCTATAGATACACCGTCATTGTAGTATGGTACACCATTTTCGACCCTGTAATATCTCAGGTAATAGTTTATATCCATTACATTGTCCTGGTATTCCTCCTGATACTTCAAATCCTGCAGTAGCCCCGGTGCAATATGCTCTATGTATTCGTCAGCCCTGACTTTGGCCTCCTCCCTGCTCAGCTCGGGCAGTCTCCTCTCCCGCCTGTAGTCTTCCGATGAATACCTGTAGTAGTACAAAATAGTTCCGTTCCCGTCCACAGATACATTTATGTTCACCCCATCGATGGTATCCCGACTGCGCCATTGCAGTTCGTATATCTTTTTCGACTGTGAGGTGTAAATACTTGAGGTAAACTTGTAGTCCTCAGGTATAGTGAACTTCGACTTTGCTGTTCTGATGGCGTTTTCAAGCTCTCTGTCCATCTCTGCAGCATAGCTTTGCAGAGGCAGCACCATCGTGAGCATGAAAATCAACGATAATAGGAGCGCAACTTTTCTCTTCATTTATTCCCACCCTTTCTTAGCATTATGACACCCCGGCCCGGTGAAAATCCTTCCTTTACAGAAAAATTTCCTTTCACCGGAAGTGCCCCGACGGTCTGTTGTTCCGTCACAGTACCGCTGGAAGCGGTATCATGTATTAGACTGAACATACTGGATAAATGTTCCGCCCCTTTGATAACTTCGACGCAAAACTCCGCTTCCACTTGTTGAGCGGCTATGCTGCAATCTGATATACTAAGGAAGGGTGGCGCTTATGGTGGGATTCCATATCACAGAAAATAATGAAATAGAACTCATGGAGTACGATGCCGGTACTACACTGGCCGACCTGGCAGCGGAACTGGAGTCGTTCAGGGCAGCAGCCCCGGATCTCAGGACCGGTGAATGCAAGGGCTGTGGCGAATGCTGCAGTGATGACATACCGGTACTTGGTCTCGATCTCGCGGTATTGCCTGGCATACCGGACACGGATCCCGGACAGGCTGTCGGTTCTATACTGATACTGCCGGACAAGCCGGACATGGATTTCCGCAGGAAGGCCATCAGGGAAATGTGCGAATGGACAAATATATCTGAACTGGAGGCCACGCTGCTGTTCGAATACAATAACGCAGAGCCGCTGATCCTTGCCAGGCAGGCTTCCGGTGAGTGCTGCTTCCTGAAAGACGGCCTGTGCACCCGGTATACGATGCGCCCATATAGCTGCGGCCTCTACCTTTGCAATATGGGACCGCGTCTGGCATATATCCAGGAAATGATAATCAGGCAGGGGACCTGGCATGCTTACAACAAGCTGGGTTGGATCAGCAAGTCTGACATCCCGCACAATCCGTTCCTGAAAGCAGATTCATATGATAAATTGCTTGTCTCTGATTTTGAATTCGATTTGAAAAACACATCGGAGCAGCTTTTTTTCTATTTTTAGCAGACAAGAGTGATATTCCGCTGATATGTCCACCGACACCTTTCCGGCGGTATGGAACTATTCCAGCAACACAAGGATAGCTCCGGCTATCTCCCTTTCCTGGCCTTTATGTGAAGGTCTGTTGACAAGCTCACCTTCGAACAGCATCGCTGTAGATGCGCCTCCATCCAGCATAGCAGCATCCACAGCACCGCATACTATAAGATACTCTGCAAGCTCACGGCCGGTAAATCCCGCACTGTAGCCCGGCTGTCTCCCGTCGACAGTCAGCAGTATGACAGTGCCATCTTCCCTGATACCTATGGCCGTCCTGGGATCCCGGTTCGTCAGCACTCCCACCCAGGGATCACTGTCTCCGACTACGGATACTCCGTCTCTGACCAGCCAGCACCCGCATTCATATGCCTGTACATCGCCTGTCATATCAGGCTCATGTATCAGCTCCACCCTGTCGCCCACCTGGACAGGCATCTCTTTGCCCTTGTAGGCGGAAATATCATAAAAAGTGATCAGCATCCCGTCGGCTGGTATCTGTGCTTCTTTATCATATTCCGCAATTTTTGTCACAATACCATCTGTGACCGTTGCGGTTATGTTTCTTTTGTCGGCCCTGTTGGTCCGCCCATATACGGGAGTGTAGACTATTATTTGCTTACCGGTCCCGGGGAAATTGATGTTGTCGATGGTGATATTAAGGGGGCCCCTGTCAGACAGGTCTGATCCGACTCCATCCCCGGCGCCGGCGCTTCCGGCGGTATCGCCGTCCCCTCTGCGGATCACAAGTGACAGTTTGCTGTCGATCTCCTTCAGTTCAGCCTGCCCGCCGCGCAACACAAAAACAGGATATTTCCCCGTCGCCGCAGATATGAGCTGTCCATCGATGACCACCATTCCGGAAGGGAGTCCGTAGTCCCTGAAAAACCCGCCGTTCACAGCAGCATAAGCATCATGCCTTGCTGCTATCTTGCTGAAAAGCTCATATCCATAAATCAGATCATAGGACAATGCCGGCTTTATATTGACACCGGGGACTCGCTGGTCTATTTCCAGGATGTTTATTTCCTGTTTCAGGCCGTTTATTACCTCAGAACGGTGTATATGCTTCACATAGTCCTCAAGCGGGCCGGTCCGCGGCTCCCCGCCATGTTCCACGGGCAGTTCTTCGGCAGGCTCATCGATTTCTGTTCCGTTGTCTTTATTGGGACCCAGCAAAATAAAAAATCCCTCGATGGCTAATATGAGGGATAATACGATAACTGCCGCCCATATACTTTTATTTATAATATTTTTATTCTTCACCGGAGGACTCTCTTGTTTGTGTGTTTTCTGCAGCATTTGCAGGGACATTTCTGCCATATTGTCTGGACAACTGCTTGTACAGCGATTCTGCCAGGCCGAGGCTTCCCCTTTTTGAAGCCTGTTCCATAAGCTTTTCTTCAAGCATCGATTCAAATATCTCCCTGCCGGGGTCTTCCTCCAAAAGATCTGATTTGATCACGGTGGCCTTCATCTGCTTATAGAGCATGTCCAGCATAATAGCCTCAAATTCCTGGCAGGCTTTTTTAAGCTCCCTTTCGTCATTTTCCCTGGCAGCCTTCTCCAGCCTTCTGGCAAAATCGTCATCGGACGCACGGGATGCTGAACCCGCTGCATTCCTGACAATATCTCCTGTTTTTATGCCATCGATCATATTTATATCCATTCAAATCCCTCTGACATAAATAGTATATTTACGGGGCCGGTCTGTCAATACTATCTGCCGGCTCTGTCCATGAAAGCCATCCTGTTCATCACCGCCGTCATATCAGCGGGTCAAAGGAGAATCATCTCTTGAGATTGTTGGCTATCCCCAGCATCTCATCTGAAGACTGTATCGCCTTGGAACTAAGCTCATACGCCCTCTGTGCCACGATGAGCTTGACCATCTCTTCGACAGTCTTCACATTTGAAGCCTCAAGAAAATTCTGCATTATGATGCTGGTCTGAGCCGAGTCGAAAGCCGGAATAGCCTCACCGGCTGCCAATGTCGCCCTGTAAAGGTTTCTGCCGACGGCTTCGAGGCCATTCCTGTTCTCAAAATACACCAGCCCGATGAACTGTCCTGTGGGGACAGATACACCGTCTTCGTCTATATAAGTGATCTCGCCGTTTTGTGAAACATTCAGCGCAGACAGGTCAAAGTCGATTATTATTGGTATCCCCGCTTCATCGAGCACCGGATAGCCTTCAGAGGTGGTGAGCATTTTGCCCATGTCCGTCATGCTTATCTTGAAGCTGCCGTCCCTGGTGTAGTTGATCTCGCCGGAAGGTCCTTCTATCATAAAAAATGCATCCCCGTCGATATAGAAATCCAGCGGATTGCCGGTCTCCTCCGGGCTGCCCTTTTCAAAATCCCTTACCGTTGCCACAGGCATTGTGCCGTGCCCCACCTGCAGATTCACCGGTTTGCCTCCGTCAGGCAGTACCCGGGCCCTGTCCATGGTCTCATAAAGCAGGTCCTTGAATTCAATGCGCTGCTTCTTGTATGCCACAGTGTTGACATTGGCAAGATTATTGGATATCACATCAACCGTCATCTGTTGTGCATGCATCCCTGATGCTGCTGTCCATAGTGCTCTCATCATAATGATGAACCTCCTTACCTTACAGGTCCTATCTGATTTACTGCTTTTTCCAGCGTGCTGTCTATGGCCTGGACCACCTTCTGGTTTGCTTCATATGCCCTCAACACGGTGATCATATCTACCATTTCCCGAACGGTATTGACATTTGACATCTCGAGAAAGCCCTGCTGTACAGTTCCTGAAAATTCCCGTGTCTGGGCATCCTCATCCGCCTGTATCAGATTGTGTCCGTATTTCCTCAGCACTGATGTGTCAGTGAATTCTGTAATAAGCAGTCTGTCGATTATTTCTCCGTCCTGAATTATATAGCCGTTCTCATCCACGGTGAACGGGCCGCTTTCCAGCAAAACAGGACCGTTTTCGCCCAGCACGGTATACCCGTCATTCGTAACCAGACTATTATCTGCCCCCCTGGTGAAAGAACCGTCCCTGGTGAAAAAAACTGCTATATCACCATCGGCATTGGGTACTGCAACAGTGAAAAATGCACTGTCACTGTCTCTGATGGCCATATCGAGTTCGTTGTCAGTTTTGGCGATCTGGCCCTGGGTAAAGTATGTATAGACTTCTCCCACATCACTTCCAAGCTCCATCGTGCCGATGTCACGTGGTCTGCCGGTAAATGAATCCTGATCCCTGACTATTTTGGTCATGAGATCGGGAAAGCTTTCCAGGACTGTCGTATCCTTTTTGAAACCGTTGGTCCCGGCATTTGCCATATTGTTCGATATAACATCCATTCTTTTCTGCAGAGCAAGCATGCTCCAGCCTGAAGTGTACAATCCGCGTACCATATCTGCTCCTGACCGGCCCGTCCGTAAACATGCTGCGGGCTCTTCAGTACAATTTGATAATTGGTTGGTTCATTACTATTATCGGAATAAGTGGCATCAGCCTTAATACGAAAAACAACAGCAGCATTGAAAGGTGCCGGTCCAATGGACAGGCAGCTCTGACCGGAATAAGACAGGAACATCCAGCGAAAAGCATGAAAAAACCGGCTTGCCGCCGGCTCTTTTTTCAGCACGTCTATATTCAGTACCTTACAAGGCCCCGTTGCAATCGCCCCAAGGCGGTCGCCTGTTATTTTCTGTGCCTGACTTCGACAGCTGCGCTTTTTTCAATGGATTCGATATTGTTCAGCGCTTCGCCTGTGCCAAGCGCCACGCAGGATATGGCTTCTTCGGCAATGATCACATTGATGCCGGTCTTTTCCTGCAGCAGCTTGTCCAGACCATATACAAGGCTGCCTCCGCCTGTGAGCACTATCCCTCTGTCGCTGATATCGGCAGCCAGCTCCGGCGGTGTCTTTTCAAGGACGGAATGGACGGCCTCGATGATACTTGACATAGGCTCCTCGAAAGCTTCCATCATTTCAGATGATGTCACTGACAAAGTCTTGGGAAGTCCTGAAATCAGGTTGCGCCCCCTGACATCCATTGCCACTTCCTGGACCCTGGGGTATACGGTCCCTATATTGATCTTCATTTCCTCGGCCGTACGTTCACCCACCATGATATTGTATTTCTTCCTCATGTACCTCACTATAGCTTCATCGAATTTGTCTCCGGCTATCTTTATGGATGTGGACACCACTATGCCACCCAGTGATATGACAGCTATATCCGTGGTACCTCCGCCTATGTCCACTATCATGCTGCCGCAGGCCTTGGATATGTCGATGCCGGCTCCTATCGCCGCAGCTATGGGTTCCTCGATCAGATATGTCTTCCTGGCACCGGCCTGTATCGCAGCATCGATCACAGCGCGCCTTTCCACCTCGGTGACTCCGCTGGGGACACAGACCATTATCCTGGGCTTGAACAGCCTTAGCAGCCTGCCTCCGCATATCTTGTTGATAAAATATTTCAACATCCTCTCAGTGATGTCGTAATCCGATATAACACCGTCTCTCAGCGGTCTTATTGCCACGATATTGCCCGGAGTCCTGCCAAGCATCCTGCGAGCTTCCTCACCCGCCTCCAGAAGCTTGTTGGTGTTTTTATCAATGGCGACCACAGAGGGTTCTTTCAGTACTATACCCTTACCCTTGATATAAACCAACACTGATGCGGTACCGAGATCTATTCCAATATCCAGTCCCAAGCTCAACAAAAACACCCCTTCGTCTGGTCCGCTGTATGCGACCGGCCAATGATAGTTGAATAAAGATCGAGAATGAAGAACCAGTTGATAAAATAATCTTACCATATAATAAAAATTATGCAAAGGGAAAAAGGAAAGGAGAAGAAGTGAAGGCGCATTTGAAAAATTCCTGAAAATCAGGGTGCATTTCATGAAAACCTGTGGTAAAAACAGTAAAAGGGACACTGAAAACGATACGGTGACACTCCTCAGTAACTGGTATTCCTTTGTGTTTGAGAAGTGTCACGCGTGCTCGGATCGCTTTCGGGAAGTGTCCCCCCGTCTTCATCCTGCCTTGTTATTTGCTCCCTGATACTTGGCTTTAGTCGCCTCCCCGCCTCTGATATGCCTTTCAGCCTTGTTTTCCTCAAGAATGATCCTCACCTTGTCAGCAAGCTCGGGACAGATTTTCATCAGTCTTTCAGTTACGTCTTTGTGAACAGTGCTTTTGCTGATGCCGAATTTTTTCGCTGCAGCTCTTACAGTGGTTCTTTTATCGATAATGTAATTTGCAAGTTCAACTGCCCTCTCTTCGATATATCCCTTCAACTGAATATACCCCCTCTTCAAGTCATACTATGGAGAAATGTCATCGATCACTCGTATATGCAGGCATTGTCTGCCTCTTGTCTTCCAGGACCAAAATCGGGAGACCACTGTCCTTCCATCTGCAGACGACTTGACCGGATCAGCCCGATATGGGTGCGCAGGCCGGATGGTCCTGCAGATGCTGCGTACGATCTTTGCGCGTCTAGTGTATATATATGCCCTGTATGGTGCCTGTATGAGTTAAAAGGGGGAAAAACAGAAATAAAATCACCGGAGGGATCAAAAATCAGACAAAAACACAAACAGGGATGCAGCTTATCCGTCAGCCGGATATGACTGCATCCCTGTCCGCAGTTCTGCCGTTCTGTCATTCCATCGGATCCTGTTGTCGGTACACAGCATTTGCTGCATCATTTTTTCGGCAAATAAGCGGTCGGATCTTCATTGACATCGTTTTTAAGTACCTCAAAGTGCAGGTGCGGCTGTTCTGAAGATTCATCCATGGCAGTGTTGCCAACGCTGCCTATTATTTCGCCCTGCTTTACTTTTTGGTTCACGGCTACCGTCTCATCAGAAGCAAGGTTCCTGTAAAGTGTTTTCAGTCCGTCTCCATGATCGATAACTACATATATCCCGTAGAACTTGTCATTGCGGACATCAGACACGACTCCGTCAGCCACTGCCTTCACGGGAGTACCTCTGTCGGCCGCAATATCTATGCCCGGATGTACTCGCCACTGCTCAAGCGTTTTGGAATAGACCAGCCTGTCCATTGCATATTCCAGCGAGATATCTCCATTCACAGGCATTATGAAGCTCTGCTTCTTTTGCGTTGATTCCGGCTTGTCGGTACCGTCCTTGCCAGGTGCCGCGTCTTTCTTCTGAGACGTATCTTTTTGCTTTTCGCCCTCAGGATCAGCAGCAAGGTCTCCTTCCTTTGTTACAGACGCCGGACTGCCTATATCCGTTTCTTCCTCGCCCGGCCTTGAAACCAGCAGGTCATCAGGATCCAGATCCGTCAGCTTTTCAGCGGTATTGGCGGCTGCATCCTCAGCTGCAAGATCCCCGGTGTCATCTTCAAGCGGATTTTCACTTCCATATTCAGGTTTTCTGTCCAAGGACCTGCGTGAAGTGACAAACACCGCTGTTCCGGCCACGACAGCTATACACAGCAGCAAAACGATATAGAAACCTTTCTTGTCCAGGAACTCCCTGAATTTATTGCCCTT
>DGEE01000049.1:546-2716 GCA_002385815.1 Hungateiclostridiaceae bacterium UBA3934 | reverse complement strand
AGATGTCTATAAGAGACAGGTACAGCACCGTTCTCGGCAATCAGAGCATGACCGCCGAATACTACGTCAGTAGTGGACTCATGGACTCCGGATGACACATAAACGTATCCCGCGATGCATTTGCGCGACTGCTGCCTGACCAGATCTCTCCTGTATTCCGCCTTCCCTATTACTTCGTTGCTGGCGGAAAGATTGAATATGACAGCCGCACCTGCAGCAGCCAGACATGAACTGGGAGGTATGGGAGTCCACAGATCCTCGCATATTTCGATGCCGAAGCAGACGGGATCCTGATCATGTGACATGAACAGCAGATCGGTACCAAAGGGCACTTTCCTGCCGAACAATTCGATGTGATCACTCTGGGCATTCCTGGCCGATGCAAACCAGCGTTCCTCTGAAAACTCGCTGTAACCAGGTATATATGTCTTAGGCACAACTCCGAGGATCTCCCCGTCCTGGATCACTGCTGCACAGTTGAAAAGCTGATTGTCCAGCAGCAGGGGCAATCCAGCTATTACGACTGTTTTGAGGCCTTCTGACAGCCGGAGGATATCTCCGAGCCCTTCCAGTGCCGCTTTGAGCAATCTGTCCTGCTGGAACAGATCTGCGCATGTATAGCCCGTAATGGATAATTCCGGGAACACGACGATCTCGACACCTGCTTTCCCGGCGTCTCTGATCATTTCTGTTATTTTCCCGACATTAAAGCTGCACGCTCCTACTCTAAGCTCCGGTATCGCCGCAGCAACTCTGATAAATCCGTGTTTCATATGATCCACTCCTGCCTTTTCTCTATATTGTCGCCCACTGCAACGCTTTGATACATCGAACCGGATAATGTACGCATGGGATCCCGAACGCTGCAGTACTTCGACAGGCTGGCAGAAGGCTGCCTGTCTGCCTGAATCCATCGACTCATACTGTCACAATATGATTATACCACTTATAGCTATAATTGGATACATGCGGCTTGTTTATATGCCCGACCTGCAGCATTACAGCAGGGTGCCCCGACCGTCAAAAATGCCTGCAGTTTTTCAACTGCAGGCATCAGCATCAGGGAGCCTGTCAAATATGTCCCTTACTTTTTCAGAATTGCAATGCGCGCAAGCACCTTCTCGTACATTTCACTGTACCTGACCTTTTTGGCTTGTTCCTCCTCAACGACTTTCGCAGGAGCCTTCGAAATAAATCCTTCATTGCTGAGCTTGCTGTTGACTCTTTCAAGCTCCTTCTCAAGATTAGCCTTCTCCTTCTCCAGCCTCTCAAGTTCCTTTGCGATATCCACCAGGTCCTCCAGTGGTATGAAAATCTCTGCGCCGGCCAGCACCGCCGTTACAGCATCATCCGGAACACCTGATTTATCAGCCTGTATAACGATCTCCGAAGCTCCTGCAAGACGCTCGATGAATCTTTTCCCGTCTTCCAGTATCCTGCGTTCTGAGTCTCCGGCAACAAATATCAGCTTGTTTTTCTTTGACGGGGGCACATTCATCTCCGCCTTTATGTTCCTGACCGCTTTTATGGCATCCATTATGAGCTCCATATCTCTCTCATCTCCGGCAAACTCCATACTCTCATCGTATACCGGCCATGCGGATATCATGATGCTGTCATCGTCATTTATAAGATTCCTGTATATTTCCTCGGTGACGAAGGGCATATACGGATGCAGCAGCTTCATGGCAACACCCAGGACATGGTTCAGTACCCACTGTGCCTCCAGTCTGGTTGGATCCTCCCTGTCGAAGAGCCTGGGCTTCACGAGCTCGATATACCAGTCACAGAACTCCTCCCAGATAAACTCATAAATCTTCTGAAGGGCGATGCCCAGTTCAAAGTTGTCAAGGTTTTCGGTCACTTCTCTGGCAAGAGTGTTAGCCCTGCTGAGGATCCACTTGTCAGCGGTCGTGAATTTGCTCCTGTCGACCCGGCTGAAGTCCGCATCCTCATCGAAATTCATCAGCACAAATCTCGTGGCATTCCATATCTTGTTGGCAAAATTCCTGCCGGCCTCGACCTTCTCCGTCGAGAATCGCAGGTCGTTTCCGGGCGAATTTCCGGTGGTCAGGGCAAACCTCAGCGAGTCGGTGCCGTACTGTTCGATGATTTCCAGCGGATCTATGCCGTTGCCGAGGGATTTGCTCATCTTTCTGCCCAGTGCGTC
>DGEE01000049.1:0-306 GCA_002385815.1 Hungateiclostridiaceae bacterium UBA3934 | reverse complement strand
CCTGAGAATATCATCCTCGCAACCCAGAAGAAAATGATGTCATACCCTGTTACAAGCACATCCGTCGGGTAAAAATACTCAAGGTCTCTCGTCTTATCCGGCCACCCCAGCGTGGAAAACGGCCACAGCGCCGAACTGAACCATGTGTCCAGAGTGTCCGGATCCTGTACCAGGTTTGGCGATCCGCATATGGGACATGTGTCCGGCTGCTCGCGCGCGACCGTCATCTCTCCGCAACCCTGGCAATAAAATGCGGGTATGCGGTGTCCCCACCATAGCTGCCTCGATATGCACCAGTCCTGGATG
>DGEE01000004.1:7538-9859 GCA_002385815.1 Hungateiclostridiaceae bacterium UBA3934 | reverse complement strand
GCAGGAACTTGAACGGCTCAGAGAAGCACATGGCAAGCTAAGGCTTGAGACGCTGCTCAAGGGCCCATATGACAAGAACAACGCCATCATGACGCTGCATGCGGGAGCGGGCGGCACAGAAGCACAGGATTGGGTGCAGATGCTTTTCAGGATGTATACACGATGGGCCGAAGAACACCAGTATGAGGTCAAAACACTGGATTATCTTGACGGTGATGAAGCTGGCATCAAAAGCGTGACGATGCATATCATCGGCGAAAACGCTTACGGATATCTCCGTTCTGAAAAAGGCGTGCATCGTCTTGTAAGGATATCGCCATTTGATGCATCAGGCAGGAGGCATACATCTTTCGCGTCCGTTGAAGTGATGCCCGAACTGGATGAAGAAATACAGGTAGAAATAAACCCTGATGACCTGAGAATCGACACCTACAGATCCAGCGGCGCAGGCGGCCAGCACGTCAACAAGACGGAATCAGCGGTCAGGATTACTCACATCCCGACAGGCATAGTAGTAGCATGCCAGAATGAAAGGTCACAGATACAGAACAGGGAAACGGCGATGAAGATGCTCAAGGCAAAGCTGCTGGAACTTAAGGAACGTGAGCAGAAGGAGAAGATCGAGGACCTCAAGGGTGTCCAGATGGATATTGCCTGGGGCAGCCAGATTCGGTCATATGTATTCTGTCCGTATACAATGGTGAAGGATCACAGGACCAATTACGAGACAGGTGATGTGGATGCAGTGATGGACGGCGATCTGGACAAATTCATCCACGCATATCTGTCATCGCAGTAAAAGTATGAAGGGACATGTCCGGACATTCCCCGGTATGGGCAGTCCGGCTCGTCCCTTTAACTTATACCGGTACATTGCCTTCGATGGCCTTATTGACAGATTACCTGCAGGCGTATCATTGCATTTGTGCCATATTTTTCGGGAAATGGCCAGATCCGTATCGATGTGCGAATTTGAGATTTTTCTTCAATGTTCCATATGTTCGGGGAAATAAGGAGTGAGGTGTACATTTTTTCAGCGTTGTGAGCAGTAATGAGCAGACGATGCAAATAGTAATGAAGCAGACGATGCAAATAGTAATGAAGCAGACGATGCAAATTTTCAACGAATGATTTACATAATACAGTGATGTTTGGCATTATTACAACCATTATATCAACAACTCGATGAAACATTCACACAATGATCAAGTATTGTCCGCCTGATATCTATTTCCCGGGGAAATAAATATATTTTGAACCGGGCAAGTAAATATACCTTATAATAGGCTGATAATCCAAATCCAAATCAGGATCAAGAGGATAGAGGAGTGCGCGTTTGAGTTATCTGAAGAATATTATCAAAGGAATGATCATAGGGATTTCGATGATGGTGCCAGGTGTAAGCGGCGGGACCATGGCTATCGTGCTGGGGATATATGACAAACTGGTACACAGTGTGGCATCGATTTTCAAGGATCTTAAAAGCAATCTGCTGTTCCTTGTGCAAGTCGGTATCGGTGGTCTGGCCGGTGTTCTCGTCTTCAGCCGTCTGATGGAGGGCGCGATGACAAGCTATCCCCATATCATGCGCTATCTCATTATGGGCGTAATCATAGGTGGGCTGCCGCTGCTTTACAGAAAAGCATCGACGGAGAACGAAAGCAATACAGCTATGCAGGGAGATGGCGTCTCCACACAGAAGAGCAATACGACTGTACAGCGGGGCAAAACCGGTATACAGCGATCAACTGGCGGCGCATCAGATTACATATTCCTCGTGCTTGGCGCAGCCATAGTGCTTTTAATGTCGCGCGAGCCTGAGTCCCTGATATACATGGCAACCGACGGCAGCCTGACAAGCTACATATTCCTGCTGATATCGGGGTTCATCATAGCTGTCGGAGTTGTGCTGCCAGGTATCAGTTGGTCCTTCATGCTCCTGGTGCTTGGGATGTATGAGATCACACTCAATGCGATCAACACTTTCAACATACCTTTCCTGATACCTCTGGGCATTGGAATAGCCCTGGGGACATTCAGCACTGCGAAAGCGATCGAGAGATTCCTGCAGAAATATCCGCGGAAAACATACATGCTCATAATCGGTTTCGTGGCTGGTTCTCTTCTGGAAGTATATCCCGGCATCCCGCAGGGATGGCAGCTTCCGGTTTCAGCCGCCGCATTCATAATTGGTTTTGCGGCCATATTCATTCTGGGCAAAAAAGGCTTCGCCGAGTGATAAATACCGAGTGATAAATGCATAATTCAGGGAGATTGCGTTAAAATACCTTGAGAAGCCTGGCTGCGGATTGCGTCAAAAT
>DGEE01000004.1:5382-7359 GCA_002385815.1 Hungateiclostridiaceae bacterium UBA3934 | reverse complement strand
CCATGTGCAGCTTGACCGCGAATTGTGTCAAATCTCCATGTGCGGCTTAGCCGCAGATTGTGTCAGAATACCACCGAGAGATTCGTCAGATCCGCAAAATTATACGAATATTACAAAAGAATGCCCTGAAAATGTTCGTGTTTAGTGTTTTTATTGGTTGACAAAATGAGTGCTCATTTGATAGTATTAGAAGCGTGAAAGGCATGATGCTGTTGCGTTGTAAAGCGCTTGAAATACAAGGGCCCAGAGGACTTTAGCCATATGAACTTTTCAGCCTGCAGTTACGGGCTTAAGTATGCATAATGTACCAACCCGGCACTATCCAGGAAGTGAAGTACGAACATTGACGTTCCACGGTACAGGCTTGATCGGACGTGCCAAACGTCCGTTGAGTAATTATCTCTTATATTTCATTGGGAGGGGAAATTTATGTTGGACAAGCTGTTCGGACTCAAGGCTCAGGGCACGAATGCCAGAACAGAGATCATCGCGGGCATCACCACATTCGTGACAATGGCTTACATCATGTTTGTGAACCCGTCGATCCTGAGCATAGCAGGCATGGATTGGGGAGCTGTATTCGTGGCAACGATCCTGGCCGCTGCTATCGCAACGTTCATCATGGCTTTCGTGGCAAACGTGCCGTATGCACAGGCACCAGGCATGGGACTCAATGCCATGTTCACCTTTACCGTCTGTATCGGTATGGGCATACCATGGGAACAGGCACTGGCAGTAGTATTCATCTGCGGTATCATCAATATCATCATAACAGTTACAAGAATCAGAAAAATGATCATCTATGCAATACCGAAGTCTTTGCAGTACGCTATCAGCGGCGGTATAGGCCTGTTCATAGCATATATCGGATTGCTTGGCGGACACCTGCTCACATTCACTCCTGACGGAGCAGCAGACGCAGCCGGTAACTACAGTAAAGTAATACCTGCGCTTGTTGACTTCACAAGCCCGGATTCACTGCTGACAGTCATCGGACTTGTTATCATCGTCGTATTGATGCTCCTGAAGGTCAAAGGGGCGATCCTCATCGGCATCATAGCTACTACACTTATAGGCATACCGATGGGCGTGACGCAATTGCCTGAATCTTTTTCATTCGCTCCTCCGAGTCTTGCGCCGACATTTTTCAAGCTTGACATCGCAGGGCTGTTCAGCGATCCTTCGCAGCTTTTCAAAATACTCGCTCTCATATTGACATTCAGTCTTGCCGACACATTCGACACAATAGGGACATTCCTCGGCACAGGCAGGAAGTCAGGTATATTCGATCAGTTGGACGAAGAAGCGCTCAGGCATGGAAAAGGATTCTCTTCCAGACTTGACAGGGCATTGTTTGCAGACGCAACAGCAACTTCCATCGGTGCACTGCTTGGTACCAGCAACACCACCACTTATGTGGAAAGTGCAGCAGGTATAGCAGCAGGCGGCAAGACCGGAATGACATCTGCAGTGGTCGGCATTCTGTTCCTGCTGTCGCTCTTCATCTCGCCTATCGCAGGTATGGTTCCCTCTGCAGCTACATCAGCAGCACTGATAGTAGTCGGCATACTGATGGCAGAATCTCTCGGGAAGATCAAATGGGAAGAGTTGTCAGAAGCAATACCGGCATTCTTCACAGCAGTCGTGATGCCTCTGGCTTACAGCATAACAACAGGTATAGCGATAGGGTTCATATTCTACTGTGTAACCAAGATCTGCACGAAGAAGGCAAAGGATGTACATCCTATCATGTACATCGTTACAGTGATATTCCTGTTGAATTACCTGATCACGGCACTGAAGCTATTCTGACAATAAAATGCACTCTAAGATGAAGTCCGTCATTACAGGCGGACTTCTTTAACATAGGGCAGATTTTGTATAAAATATATGTATAATTGATATAGAACAAAACATATGGACAGATCAGCCGATTCGCACAGACGCGGAAAGGCAGACATTCGGGTGGAGATATCG
>DGEE01000004.1:4475-5145 GCA_002385815.1 Hungateiclostridiaceae bacterium UBA3934 | reverse complement strand
GAGTGGCAGACATTCGGGTAGAGATATCGATCAGCCTGTCTGCGCAGATACGGACCACCGACATTATGAACAGACACAACGAAGACTCAGGGAGGAAAGCAACTATGGTAAAAACTGCAGAAACTGCAGAAGCTGGCATGAAAAAACAGCCGAAGGTCGCACTGGTGATGGGCAGCGACTCCGACTACCCTATAATGAAGGATTGCATTAAAAC
Source organism: Hungateiclostridiaceae bacterium UBA3934 (assembly GCA_002385815.1). Taxonomy (GTDB): domain Bacteria; phylum Bacillota; class Clostridia; order Acetivibrionales; family DTU013; genus DTU013. The sequence goes on along the minus strand of DGEE01000004.1, from coordinate 4,931 downwards.
TTTGAAAGGGTTTGGTGTGGAGACTGAAGTACTGGTTTGCTCCGCCCACCGCACACCGGACAAGGCTGCGCGCTTTGCAGCTGACGCTGAAGCCAACGGAATAGAAGTGATAATAGCTGCAGCGGGAAAAGCCGCGCACCTTCCGGGAGTTCTGGCAGCATATACTCCATTGCCGGTCATAGGGGTGCCGATAAAATCTTCCACGATGGACGGATTGGATTCACTGCTGTCCATCGTGCAGATGCCTTCGGGGATACCTGTTGCGACAGTTGCCATAGACGGCGCTGTAAACGCGGCACTTCTGGCAGTTCAGATACTGTCAGGCAAATATCCGGAACTGCGCGAAAGAATGCGGCAGTATAAGGATGAGCTGGCAAGGAAGGTTGAGCAGAAAAACGCCGACCTGCAGAGAAAGCTTCAGAATGGCAGAGAGTAAGGTGTGCCGGCTAACTATAG
>DGEE01000004.1:2717-4262 GCA_002385815.1 Hungateiclostridiaceae bacterium UBA3934 | reverse complement strand
AACTATAGTGTAAGGTGTGCCGGCGGACTATAGTGTAAGGCGTGCCGGCGATCTTTAGAACAGGGTATGCTGGTGTTCTGCTGCAAGAAGTATGTCAACGCTCTTTGAATAAGGCGAGCCAGCGCTCCTTTGACAAATGTGCTGACGCTTTTTAGAGCAAGGCATCCTGACGCTCCTTTGGATAAGCTATGGTGGCTCTCTTTTGAGCGAGGTAATCCTGAATGGACAGAGAAGCGTATATCTGGTTAGTAGAGGCAAGCTGCCATCGAGGGAAATCAGATTGAGTAGTATCTGATTGATGGGCACAAATCAAAGGGTACCAGGCACGATCTGACGGGGCAAACACAACTGACAAGTTCCACGATTTTCTTCAGAGGATGTTCCTTTTACCTTATACATATCGGGCAGTACATGGTGCAAAAAATGAAATTTGGCGGAGGGTGATTTCAAATGATAGACTACAAATCGGCCGGGGTTGATGTTGAAGCCGGCTACGAAGCCGTAAGGCTGATGAGGGAAGATGTAAGGCGCACATTCAGACCCGAAGTGCTTACCGACATAGGAGGCTTCGGCGGACTTTTTGCACTGGACAAAAGCAAATACGAGGAACCGGTGCTGGTATCGGGCACTGACGGTGTAGGGACGAAGCTGAAAATCGCATTCATGATGGACAAGCACGAAACCATAGGTATCGACGCTGTGGCAATGTGCGTCAATGATATCATCTGCGGCGGAGCTGAACCGCTGTTTTTCCTCGACTATATAGCCGTAGGCAAAAACAGGCCGGAGCAAGTGGCTGAAATCGTAAAGGGAGTGGCTGACGGATGCGTTATGGCGGGATGTGCGCTCATAGGTGGTGAGACTGCTGAAATGCCCGGCTTTTACAGTGAAGATGAATATGACATAGCCGGTTTTGCAGTCGGCATAGTGGACAGGAAGAAAATAATCGACGGGAAAGGCATCAGAGAGGGAGACAAATTGGTAGGTCTGGCATCTTCCGGCCTGCACAGCAACGGATTCTCGCTGGTCAGGAAGGTTTTGAATCCCAACTGTGAAAAACTCAGCGAACATATAGGGCAGTTAAACTCGACCTTGGGCGATGAACTCCTAAAGCCCACCAGGATTTATGTCAAGTCTATACTGGACGTCAAAGACAGGTTCAATATAAAAGGAATTGCAAACATCACCGGCGGCGGTTTCATCGAGAACATTCCGAGAATGCTGCCTGACGGGTTGAGGGCCAGGATAGATATCGGGTCATGGCCTGTGCTGCCGATATTCACACTGTTGCAGGAAGCAGGCAACATCGCTCTTGAAAGCATGTTCAACACTTTCAATATGGGCATCGGCATGGTGCTGGCTGTTGAACCGTCTGAAGCCGAAGACCTGGTTTCGCATCTCCAGGCTCTTGGAGAGAAGGCTTATATCATCGGAGAAATTATCAGCGGAGAAAAAGGGATCGATTTGTACGAGCCGGGGAAAGGCTCTCAGGAATGTGAATCGGAAGGAGGACCGGCAGCTGATTCGGAACAAGACTCCATAACA
>DGEE01000004.1:0-2531 GCA_002385815.1 Hungateiclostridiaceae bacterium UBA3934 | reverse complement strand
GAAGATGAACCGGCAGCCGATTCGTGACCAGACATGGCAACTGATTCGGGCAAGGTACGGCAGCGGGGCGGGAGAAGAGTCTTCGGGACTGAGTAATACCTCAGTTTTCGGGGGCGGATCAGCGCCCGGATCAAAAGCAAACACATCAGCCGGCACGGAAGGTTAATCTGTGCCCGATATGGATAATAACGATAAGGACAGCAGTCCGGATTACAGAAAGGCTGGAATTTACAAATGCTTAAGCTCGGGATAATGGTATCCGGCGGCGGCACCAACCTGCAGGCAATCATAGACAAGATAGACAGCGGGTATCTTGAAGGCTGCAGTATAGCCACCGTCGTATCCAGCAGACAGGGCGCATATGCATTGGAGCGGGCCAGGAAACACAACATCCCCGCTGTATGCATATCAAAGAAGTGCTTCGCTTCGGTGGAAGAATACGACAAAGCGCTGATCGAGCATTTCAAAAGCTACGATGTCGACCTTGTCGTATTGGCAGGTTTCCTGTCCATGCTGGGCAAAACCTTCGTCGATACATACAGGAACAGGATCATCAACGTCCATCCTTCGCTGATACCGTCATTTTGCGGGAAGGGCTACTATGGCATCACACCGCACCAGAAAGCGCTGGAATACGGCGTAAAGGTGACAGGTGCCACGGTGCATTTCGTCGATTTCGAATACGACAGCGGTCCGATCATACTGCAGAAAGCCATCGAAGTCATGGACGATGACACTCCCGAATCGCTGCAGCTCAGAGTGATGCAGCAGGCGGAGTGGGAACTGCTGCCTGAGGCGATAAAGCTGTTCAAAGAAAAAAGGCTTGTTATCGAGGGCAGGAGAGTCAGGATCACATAAAGCAGACAAATACCCATGAGTTGCATGCATGAGAGAAAATCTGTATGCGGCTGGATGGTTCAATAAGATGGTTCAATAAAATGAGCTGATAAAAATTATATATAAAGGAAGGGAAACAAAATGATAAAACGTGCTTTGATCAGTGTATCCGACAAGACCGGCATAGTCGAGCTGGCTCAGGCTCTCGCTAAGCGCGGGGTTGAGATAATATCGACAGGAGGTACTTTCAGGACGCTTGCAGAAGCAGGTATCAACGTCATTAACATCTCTGACATCACCGGCTTTCCGGAATGTCTGGATGGCAGAGTGAAGACGCTGCATCCGAAGGTACATGCCGGGATTCTGGCCATGCGGAGCAGTGAGGACCACATGAAGCAGTTGGAAGAACTGGGTATCGAAACGATAGATATGGTGGTCATCAATCTTTATCCTTTCAAACAGACCATCCTCAAGGGGAATGTCGAGCTTGCAGAAGCCATCGAGAACATAGATATAGGTGGCCCCACAATGCTCAGGGCCGCTGCGAAGAATTACCAGGATGTAGCTGTAGTCGTGGATCCCGAAGATTATGCCAAAGTTATCAGCGAGATCGAAGCGACAGGGGATGTGTCCGGAGAGACCAAATTCAGGCTGGCATATAAAGTGTTTGAGCACACGAGTCATTATGACACGCTCATCGCCGGATATCTCAGGAGCAGACTGGGCGACCAGGCTTTCCCGGAGACATTGTCACTGACATTCGAGAAGGTGCAGGATATGAGATACGGGGAAAATCCTCACCAGAAAGCTGTCTTCTACAAGGAAGTCGGAGCGAATACGGGCTGCCTGACAAATGCGAAGCAGCTCCACGGGAAGGAGCTTTCCTACAATAACATAAATGACACCAACGGTGCATTGGAGCTCCTGAAAGAATTCGACGAGCCGACCGTCATAGTGACCAAACACGCCAATCCGTGCGGGGCGGCCAGCGGAACTGACATATTCGACGCATATATCAAGGCATTCGAGGCCGATCCGGTATCAGCTTTTGGCGGCATAGTGGCGCTCAACAGAGAAGTTGACGCCAGGACAGCGGAGGAGATGAAAAAGATATTCTATGAAATAATCATAGCTCCGTCATTCAGCCCTGAAGCTCTCGAGATACTCAAAGAGAAGAAAAATCTCCGGCTGCTGCAGTTGGAGGATATCTCAGCCAAACTGCCGGCGGGGACCTATGATATGAAAAAGGTCGCAGGGGGATTGCTTGTACAGGACTACAACAATGAGCTTTTCAACCCTGATGACCTGAAATGTGTCACAGAAGTAAAACCCACGGAGCAGCAGATGGAAGACCTTATCTTTGCCATGAAGATAGTGAAGCACGCTAAATCCAACGGCATCGCGCTGGCAAAGAACAAGCAGACTGTGGGCGTGGGACCTGGCCAGACCGCAAGGGTAACGGCACTGCGAATAGCTATAGATTATTATGGAAAGGATAAGACACCGGGCTCCGTCATGGCATCCGATGCGTTCTTCCCATTCCCTGACTGCGTTGAGATAGCACATGAAGCCGGCATCAAGGCGATCATTCAGCCCGGCGGTTCCATCAGGGACCAGGAGTCCATCGATGCGTGCAACAAATACGGCATCGCGATGGTATTCACCGGTATGCGCCATTTCAAACACTAGGGGAC
>DGEE01000103.1 GCA_002385815.1 Hungateiclostridiaceae bacterium UBA3934 | reverse complement strand
GTGCTCACAGGAGAAACGGGAGCAGGGAAGTCGATAATAATCGACTCCATAAAAGCTGTGCTTGGCGACAGGGTATCGAAGGATATTATCCGGACAGGTTCACAAAATGCTCTGATTGAAGCTGTATTCCAGGTCGATGCCGTAAGGATAAGAGATATAATGAACGATATGGGTATGGAGCCTGAGGAAGACGGAACACTTATTTTGTCCAGGGAGATCACTCAGACAGGTAGAAATACATGCAGAATAAATGGGAAGATGGTTTCGGCATCATTCCTGAAAGAGATCGGGGAAAGACTTATTGACATCCACGGACAGCATGATAATCAGTCGCTGTTGAGAACAGAGCGTCATATCGAGCTTCTTGATCTGTTTGCAGGGGAGAGCCTTCACAGGGTAAAGGATGAATATGCCGCTTTGCTCGGACGGTACAGAGATATAAAGGCGAAGTTGAAGGCGCTGTCAGGAGACCCCGGAGAGCGTGAAAGAAAAATGGACCTGTTGAAGTTCCAGATCGATGAGATCCGGAAAGCCAGGCTGAAGGCAGCGGAAGATGAAGAGCTGAGCAGGCAGAAGACTCTGCTGGTCAACGCAGAAAGAATATCAAACACGCTGGCTTCTGTATATGACCTTTTATCAGTAGGTTCAGGCGGCAGTTCTGCCCTCGATACAATGAATGAATCCCTGTCCTGGCTCAGCTCAGTTGCGGGGCTGGACGAAAGCTATGAAGAAATGAACAGGCGGCTCCAGGATCTGATATATCAGATGGAGGATCTGGCACGTGATGTCAGGCAAAGCTATGAAAGCACAGAGTACGATCCTGCAGTGCTTGACGAGATCGAAGAAAGACTGGACCTCATATACAGACTGAAAAGAAAATATGGATCTACGATCACGGATATACTTGGATTTTGCCAGGATGCAGAAAAGCAGCTGGAGGAACTCGAGAAGAGTGAAGAAACTGTCAGGTCTCTGTCAGAAGAGCTCACAGAACTCGAGAACCGGCTTTACCAGGTGGCCGGCAAATTGAATGCTGAGCGGGTAAAGGCCGCATCTCTGCTTGAAAACAGAATAACTCAGCAACTGGATGACCTGGAGATGAAAAAGTCGAAGTTCAAAGTGGATATCCAATTCGATACTTCTTCAGGCAGTGCTTCCGGCAGAAAATTTGGCAATAATGGCCTGGACAGAGTCGAGTTTCTGATATCTCCCAATGTGGGAGAACCTCTCAAGCCTCTGGCACGTATTGCTTCCGGCGGTGAAATGTCGAGAGTTATGCTTGCAGTGAAGAGCATCCTGGCAGAAGTGGACAGTATTCCGGTGATGATATTCGATGAAATAGATACCGGGATAAGCGGCAAGGCAGCTCAGAAGGTCGGCGAAAAACTGTCATATGTATCCCGTACACACCAGGTGCTGTGTGTGACACATCAGGCACAGATAGCATGCATAGCAGATCACAATTTTCTGATTGAAAAAATAGTAGAAAAAGGCAAGACCAGGACCAAAGTCACCAGACTCAACGATGATGACAAAATAAAGGAAATCGCCCGGCTGGTAGGCGGAGAAACAAGTGAAGCATCGCTGAAATACGCAGAGGAAATGATCAAAACCGCTAAAAAAGCCGCAAACAGTATGACAAACAAATAATAAGCAATAAAATCCGGCTTAAACGCCGGATTTTTAGCTTTATTATTCATTTTTACCTCCTGTTCATTTAATTGTTTGCATAATTGATTTTGCAAAAGGTTAACTTACTTGCAGGAGGTTGAACAATGAAAAAATCCACATTCATTATAAAGGCACTATTGGTTTTTTTAATATCTGCAATCACTGTTATCGGGGTTTCATATCTGAAGGTCATCCTTACCGTTCCCGGCGAGATGGTGCTCATAGAAGGAGAAGAATATTCATACGATATCGACAGCCTTTTTCCCATCAGTATCAAAGCTGATACCCAGGGGATGCTCAAAATCAACGGAAAAAGTGTTGAAAGACCGTACAATCATATTGGGATATCAAAACCGGTTTCTCTGAGCTCTGACAAAGGTGGGAGCCTTAAACTGAACCTGCGGTTTTTTGGCATCATTCCGGTCAAAACAATAAATGTTGATGTTGTTTCAAATAAAAGCCTTGTAGCCTGCGGCAACACAATAGGAGTGAAAATCAAACTCGACGGCATACTCGTTATAGGCATATCCAGTGTTATTTCTGACGGTCAGAAGATCATCCCTGTCAGAAATAGCGGGATAAAGCCAGGAAATATGATAATAGGCATCAATGGCAGAGAGATCGGGAGCATTGATGATCTTGTTGATGAAATAGAAGAAAGCGGCGGTAATCCATTGAAGATCAGATACAGATCCGGAGATGAAGTGCAGGAGGCGACAGTGACACCTGTCAAATCTTCTGAAGACGGCAAATATCATATTGGTCTGTGGGTACGGGACAGCACTGCGGGGATAGGAACACTTACATTTTATGATGCGGACACTGGAAAATTCGGCGCATTGGGCCATGGCATCACAGATATTGACACGGGGACATTGATGTCTGTGAAATCAGGGGAAATACTGGAATCTGACATATTAGGTGTAAAAATGAGCAGATCAGGAGTTCCCGGTGAACTGAAGGGAGTATTTTCAGAAGGAAGGCAGCTTGGGACAATAGAATCCAATACAGAAGTGGGGATATACGGCAAGCTTGAGAAGCACGCCATGCAAAGAATGAAGGGAAAGATGTACCCGGTAGGCGTAAGGGCAAATATAAAGGAAGGTCCGGCTGTCATATTATCAAATATAGACGGAAAAAAAACAGAGGAATACGATATAGTCATTCAGAAGGTGTCCAGACAGAATCTCAATGGTTCTAAAGGGATGATAATCAAAATAACGGATGAAAGACTGCTGAGCACTACGGGAGGTATAGTCCAGGGAATGTCGGGAAGCCCTGTCATACAGGATGGCAAAATAGTCGGAGCAGTAACGCACGTACTTGTAAATGATCCAACGAGAGGGTACGGGATATTTATAGAAACTATGCTGATGAACGCGAGCCAGAATCTGTCAGCAGGATATAAAATGGTAAAATAAGGAAATAAATCAATAGTGTTTGAAGTCCGGCAGAGGTTATATGTCGGCGAAACAGCTTGAAATAAGGGTTTTCAATAACAAAAAACCGGATATACGATTAAAAAATGGAATTGATGAAAATTAATACTTGATAAAATAACAAAAGAAAAATATAATGGAAACAACAGTAAAAAACATATTATGGAATGGAGGGTGTATGCACTTGCCGGATAAAAAAATACAGGTCATCATAGCAGACGACAACAAAGAATTCAGTGAAATCCTGTCCGAATATCTGAACAACCAGGGCGATATTGAAGTCATAGGTACAGCAAAGGATGGCAATGAAGCCTGTGAGCTGATTGCCGAAAAAATGCCCGATATAGCGATCCTGGATATAATCATGCCGCATCTGGACGGGCTGGGTGTTCTGGAAAAGATAAGATCGATGCAGTTGAAAAAGCGCCCCTTGTTCATTATCCTTTCTGCAGTTGGACAGGACAAGATAACGCAGAGAGCATTGGCACTGGGAGCGGAGTACTACATAGTGAAGCCATTCGACATGGACGTACTTGTTTCGCGGATAAGACAGCTTAAAAGCACAAATCACAGCCCTATCATCCGGTCCGATTATGTTTCCGATGTCAAGTCAACCTACAGAGCCCCTGTCCAGCGCAATCTTGAGGTAGAAGTCACCAATGTGATGCATGAGATTGGAGTACCTGCACACATAAAGGGCTATCAATATCTGCGTGACGCTATCATGATGGTCGTTAAGGACCTTGACATCATCAACTCCATAACCAAACAACTGTATCCTTCGATTGCCCGTACATACAATACTACTCCCAGCAGGGTAGAAAGAGCCATCAGACATGCCATAGAAGTTGCATGGAGCAGAGGCCAGGTCGAAACCATCGATGCTCTGTTCGGCTATACGGTCAGTCATGGGAAAGGAAAGCCCACGAATTCCGAGTTCATTGCAATGGTGGCCGACAAACTGCGGCTTGACATGAAAGTCGGCTGAAGCACCATCTGCACAATGTGTACAAGTTCTGACCAAAAAACACCACTTGATATAAACGGTGGTGTTTTCGCTTGTGTATTTTATTCTGGATGAACAGGCCCAATGATCTATTTGACTCAGATGCACATGAGATCGATCCGATCAGTTGCCAAAAACACGGTAAATAATTCTTTTGACACGACTTCTGGTGTGTTTTTTCCGCCAGTCTCCCAAAGCCCTGTCCACTTCTTCGTAATGCTTTTCCATTTTATTTTCCAGCCGCCGCATGCTGTTTTCCACGCAAGCTCCCAATTCAAGCTTACTCTTCGAGATTTCTCTTGAGAGGTGCTCGCGAGTATTGTCCAGTTCATAGCTTATTTCTTTCGCCAGTTGCTTCCCAAGCTCACCCAGTATTGCCCTGATTGCCTGAAGTTCATTGCCTGCTGCCGGTACCGTGGATGCAGGAGTGTTGTCCGGAACAGGCTGTGGCACACAGAATACCCGATCCTGCTGGAGTATCTTTTTTATAGCTTTTAGTTCAAGTCCTTCACTGCGCATCAGCTTGATCCTGTACATGGTATTGGCAAGGTCGGTGGTATAGTAACGCCTGCCCCTTTCATCTTTCGGGATGTTCAGCTCACATTCCTTTTCATAGAATCTCAGAGTATGATCGGATAACTGCAGCATTTCACTCAGTTCAGTGATCGAGTATCTTTCCTTTAGTACTTCCATATGTATTCCTCCCGGATAGTAAAACTAACATAATAATACCATGTATGGAAGTTGCAGTAAATCATGCGAGCTTATTTTCTCAATATTTCCAAAGCATGGAGCATATCATCCGGTAAAGGGGCTTTCAATTTTACAGGAGAGCCTGAAAGAGGGTGGTTGAAGGAGACCAGGGCAGAATGGAGAGCCTGTCTGCGGATAAGGCCGATGTGTTTGTTTTTGAATTCGGGCAGAGAATATAGGGTATCGCCTACAAGCGGATGTCCTGCCGCCTGGCAATGGACTCTGATCTGGTGGGTCCTGCCGGTAATGAGCCTGAACTTCAAAAGGGCGCAGTCGGCAAATTGTTCGATAACTTCGTACCGGGTGACGGATGGTGCTCCTTCTGGCGAGGTGTGCCGGAGCATGATGCTGCCAGGAAGTCTTTCGATGGGCAGGTCGATGATTCCGCTAGCAGAGGTGAAAGTGCCGTGGACGATGCCCAGGTATTCTTTCTGGTATGTGTTGTCGTGCATTTGGCGTATGAGTTCATTCTGGACATATGGGTTCAGTGCGAATACAATTACACCTGAAGTGTCTCTGTCCAGTCTGCTGACAGGGCGTATCAGGGTCTTGACGCCTTTCGACAGGAGATGATGCCTGAGACCGTTGGCCACAGTGCCGGTAAAGTGGCGGACAGTTGGGTGTACAACTGTGTCCGGCGGCTTATTTATGGCAATCAGGCAGTCATCTTCGCAGATGATATCCAGATCCATTTTTTCAGGTACTATGTCTTCGTTTTCTTCTTCGAATTCTATCAGTGCCTCGAGTATGTCACCTTCGGATACCCTTGCATTGACATGGACCGGAACCGAGTTTAACATTATCCTGCCTGAACGTTTCAGCTTTTTTATCAGCCTTTCCGATATGTGCAATCTGGTTTTCAGAAGATGTTTGACTGTTTTTGCGCTGTCTTCAGCGGATATTTTCAATACAAGTTTCATTTTTATCACCAAAACTATAATACATCAATGTTAGCCCAGTATGAAGCACAAATCAACGGGTATGCGATTATTGTGAAGGCGGTCGGGTGTATGATCGTTCATCTGGCTGGCTATCCGCACGGCTTTT
>DGEE01000160.1:26528-28550 GCA_002385815.1 Hungateiclostridiaceae bacterium UBA3934 | reverse complement strand
TGTTTTCAAAATAATGTGGTACAGGGACAATGAACCGGATATATACAGGAAATCCTGCAAAATAATTGGAACTAAGGATTACATCAATTACAGATTGACCGGCATTATCAGGACAGACCATTCATATGCTTCAGGATCAGGAGTGTATGACCTCAGAAGGAACAGGTATCATGAGGGGTATATCAGTGCAAGTGGGATATCGGCCGATAAGCTGCCGGAAATTGTTCCGTCCACTGAGGTTTTGGGAACAATAACACCGGAAGCGGCTGAAGCGACGGGTCTGGGAACCAATGTAAAAGTGGTATGTGGCGGTGTGGACAACTCATGTATGGCATTGGGTGCAAAAAATGTGGAAGAGGGCAGGGTATATACATCTCTGGGCTCATCGGCGTGGATTGCAGTATCATCTTCTGAACCGGTAATCGACCTCAAAGCCAGACCCTATGTGTTTGCACATGTGATGCCGGGAATGTATACTTCTGCTGTCAGCATTTTTTCCGCAGGGACTTCATTCAGATGGCTGAGAGACAATATATGCATCGACTTGAAGCATCAGGAGGAGAGCAGCGGCAGAAGCTCATATGAAGCAATGGACGAGCTGGCTGAAAAGTCTCCTGTGGGAGCGAACAGGCTGTTGTTCAACCCGAGTCTTGCAGGTGGCACTTCGCAGGATGCAAGTATCAACCTCAGAGGCGCATTTATGGGACTGGATCTCAAACACAGCCGGGCAGACCTGATCCGTGCCTGTATGGAGGGGATAGCAATGAACCTCAGGCTCAGGCTTGATGTGTTGAAGAAACACTGCAGGCTGCAGAATGAGATGCTGCTGGTTGGGGGCGGCAGTAAAAGTCCGTTGTACAGAAGGATATTTGCCGATGTCTACAATATGGATATCGTGAAGACCAACATAGACCAGGATGCTGCAGCTCTTGGAGCTGTGGCTGTGGCGGCTGTTGGATGCGGTATATGGAAGGACTTTTCCAGAATCGATGAGATACACAGGATACAGGAAACCGTCAGACCGGATCCTGCAAAAAACAGCTTATACGAGAAGCTCATTGATGTATTCAGTTACGCGTCGGACAGGCAGTCGGAGATATCTGACAGACTGTTTGCACTGGACTTGTAATGGAGAATCATTATGCTGTACAGGGCAGTGTCCTCAAACCCACTTTACTTCTGCTCACTGTACTTGTAAGTCAAAATAATATATAATTGGGATGAATAAATTTCCTAAATTGGCATAAGGGGTGAAGGACTTGCTGGATAAATCCCGCCCTATTCCTCTGTATTATCAGGTGAAGGAGAGTCTGCTGGAAAAAATAAAGAGCAGACAGTTCAAAGTAGGGGATTTGATACCATCAGAATCCGAATTGCAGGAAAAATATAAGGTCAGTCGCATCACGATAAGACGCGCGATCCAGGAACTGGTCCAGGAAGGGCATCTGTATACCAAGCAGGGCAAAGGGACCTTTGTAAGCAGGCCTAAGGTCAGCCAGGAGCTCAATCTGATAACGAGCTGGGCAGAAACTATGGCAGAGATGGGCATGCGACCTGAAACTAAAAAGATAGAGTATACTGAAGAAACAGTTCCCGTCAGCATCGCCGGACTTTTGAACATACCGATCGGCGACAAGGTATATAAGGTGGAAAGGCTTCGCTATGCAGATGATGAACCGACATGCATAATGACGAATTATCTGTCGCCTGCAATAGTTCCCGGTTTTTTGGAAAAGGGACTGAAAGGTGAATCGTTATACGAAACCCTTGAAAAACATTACAATATAGTTCTGAGCAGAGCTGAAGAAACGGTGGAAGCAAAAGCGGCAAAAGCTTCAGAGGCGGCATTGCTCAATATAAAAAGAGGTGCACCGCTGCTTTATGCGACACGGGTGACATATGATCTGACCGATCGTCCGGTTGAAGTGGTTATAACAATTTCCCGGGCAGACCGTTATTCATATAAAATCAAGCTCAGCGGCAGGAGAAAGAATATCTGAGACAGCCAGTTCTGCATTTTGG
>DGEE01000160.1:24544-26338 GCA_002385815.1 Hungateiclostridiaceae bacterium UBA3934 | reverse complement strand
TCAATATAGTTTTTCCGGAGGAGCTATGAAAAACGATTTACTAAAACTAAAGGCAACTCTGGCTGGTCTCATATCTGCAAGAAGTCTCCTTACAAAAATGGTCGCAGCATTTCTGATACTGATAATAATGCCTGTGAGTACCATTGGGATCATAACGACAAACAGAGCAACGAAAGACCTGATGGAACAGATGGAGGACAGTATTTCCGCAAGCACTGTGCAGACATCCAACTGTTTCGATTTGTTTTTCGACAAAGCTGACAGCATTTCACTTTAGGTACACTCCAATGCTGCCATACAGGAATACAGTACAGCCACTGATGCTGCAACCCTGGCGATGCTGTACCGGGATGCGAACTCATTCATATCAGGATTGAATGCAGCAGCTAAGGAGCTGAATGTCAAGGTGATTTTTGACTCGGGCAATTATCTCGGAGATGTCAAACCTCCTCTTGACATAGATGCTGTGACAGGAAGCGATTGGTACAAAAAAGTGGCTGAAGCAGGCGGCAAACCGGTAAGTGTGGATTACGGCGATACTATCCAGGTTCACAATACTGATATTGCAGTTTCATTGGCAAGACTTTACATACACCCGAGAACAGGAAAAAGTGTCGGCGTCATCATCGTCGATTTCAACAGCGGGCCGGTAATGGATATACTGTCCAATGTCGAACTCGGGAGCGATGATCACACTTATCTGATCACCCCTGGAAATGAAGTGGTGACGTATCTGGAACCATCGGAGGACGGAGATATTGCTGAAAGGCAGTTTATCAGGGACGCGATCGCCAGGTCTCAGAATGAGAGATCAGGAGTTTTCTATTCGACGGACAGAGATGAAAAATGTCTCGTATCTTATTACAGATCAGAAAAAAATGACATGACGGTAGTGACATCCGTGCCGGAAACAGCTATAAGAAGAAGATCTGCAGCCATTTTGCAGACAACTGTTGTTTTCGGCATTCTGTTCAGTATATTGGCAGTTGTGTTCGGGTTCATATTTTCATTGAGGATGACCAAAGCGATGAGGGCGATATCCGATGTCATGTCCAGGGCTGAGAGCGGAGATCTTACGGTTTCATTGACGATGAAGAGGAAGGACGAGATCGGAAAGCTGGTATCCAGTTTCAACAGGATGGTCAGGAATCTGAGGGAGCTTGTTGGTCAGACCCGGGATGTAGCAGTCCAGGTGGTATCATCTGCTGAAACCATGTCGTCTATATCGGCAGACTCGTCAAGGGTATCGGGTGAAGTTGCCGGCGCGATCGCTGAAGTCGCTTCAGGCGCATCCAGCCAGGCTACAGAAATAGAGACCAGTGTGGAAAATGTCAGGCAGCTTACAGACAGAATCACCAGGACAGCAGATAAGACAAAGGAAATGCTCAGCAGCGCTGCGGCGATGAAAGATTTGTCCGAATCAGGTATCGAGGCGATCAATGACCTGAATGCCAAAAACGAGCAGACTAATAAGATTACTTCTGACGTAGTGGAGACAATAAATGAACTGAATATGTATGTGAAAAACATAGACAAGATCACTCTTGTATTACGCAATATAGCAGAACAGACCAACTTGCTGTCGCTGAATGCTGCCATAGAAGCTGCCCGGGCCGGAGAAGCGGGGAAAGGCTTTGCCGTGGTCGCTGACGAGATAAGGAAGCTGGCTGAACAGTCGAATCAGCATACGAAAGATATCCAGGCACAGTTGAACACCATATATAAGCAGGCACAGAGTTCATCTGAACTGGCTGGGATAGCGGAAAGCATCATTATGGAACAGAACAGCAGAGT
>DGEE01000160.1:2762-24164 GCA_002385815.1 Hungateiclostridiaceae bacterium UBA3934 | reverse complement strand
GCCGTATCTGAGCAGGTTTCGGCGTCGACTCAGGAAGTGTCTGCATCTACTGAAGAGCAGCTTGCGTTTATCCAGGAACTTGATAATGTATCAGTGAGAATCAAGCAGTTGGCTGACGATCTGACTGCCCGGATGGACAAGTTCACTATTTGAATACTTTGAATACAGATATTTGATATTGGTGCCAGGACGTCACCATGTGACGCACCTGGCACCCTTTTATTTATCTCAGTTTATCTCAGGACTTTTCTTTCGCTGATCGAAGGATCGACGAACACCTTGATAAGGTCCTTGTTGGTTCTGAGCTCATGAAGAGCCTGTTCCAACTCTTCCAGCGGAACTATCATTGAAAACATGGGACTTGGATCGACTCGTTTGTACTTGAGCAGAGTCAGCACGTCACCCCAGTCGTTTCCTATACCTGCGCATGATCCGCTGACCTTTTTCTCACCGAGGACGAATTCGTAAGGTGAGAAACAAGCCTTCTGATCAGGAGGACATATGCCGAAAGCCTGGACTTTGCCACCTCTTCTGACCATATCAAATGCCTGCTCATATGTTTCAGGTGTTCCCACTGATTCCAGCACATAATCGGCTCCGACTCCTCCTGTGAGTCTCTTGACTTCTGCAACAGGATCCTCTACCTCATTGATGTTTATCGTATAGTCGGCACCGAGTTGCTTTGCCATTTCCAGCTTCGCTTCGGTTCTGCCGATTACGATGACAGGAGCTGCGCCGCGCAGTTTTGCAAGAGCCCCGTGCAGGATACCGAGACCTGTGCCTATAATGACTACACTTGAAGCGATGGAAATGTCCATTCTCTTGGAAGCCTGCATGACAGCAGTGAGTGGTTCGATAAATGCGGCAGAAAGGGGATCGACTTCGTCCGGTATCGGATAGCAGTTTTTCCAGGGGGCTTTTACATACTCAGCAAAAGCTCCGTCGGTATGGATTCCCAACTGAGTGAAGGTTTCACAGAGAAGTGCATCGCCTCTGCGACAGTAGTAGCAGGTCCCGCATGGAAGGCATATGTCCACTGAAACCCTGTCGCCTTTCTTCAGACCTTTTGCATTACTGCCCACTTCTTCGACAACACCCCAGAATTCATGCCCTGATATCATCGGCAGGAATTCAGAGGCGTATTCGCCTTTGTAAATTTTCCAGTCAGTTCCGCAAATACCGCACATGGATACCTTTATCAGCACTTCGTCTGGAGAGATTTCGGGCACAGGCACATTTTTCAGGACCATTTTGCCCGGAGCTTCTATTACTTGCGCTCTCATAGTTCTTGCCATGGATACTACCTCCGTTTCACCAAAATATGCAGCTTATTTAACGTCCTTGCCCTGGAACAGTTTATCCTGACGGCCTTCGTAGGGAGCATTGATAAGAAGCGGCTTGAGGAAAGCTGCCGTTTTTACTACACCGTCAGCACGGCTCATGGTGACATCTTCGTGCTCATAGCTGAGTACATAATTGTATCCTACCATTGAAAGTTCAGTTATGACTTTCTTCCACGGCACGCTGCCCCAGCCGGGAATCCTGAATCTGAATGCACGGTCCAGTCTCTGCCATTCTCCCTGCATCAGTATTCCGCCTACCGGCAGGTTATGCTCCACGATTTCTCCGTCCTTGGCATGCACATGGAATATCCTGTCGCCAAGCCTGTCTATGAAGTTCTCGACTCTGAGACCGAGATATATCAGATTGGCAGGGTCAAGGTTGAATCCGAGACAGGGATGGTAATCAACAAGCTCGAGAGCTTTTTCGGCAGTATGGATGTCATAGATAAAATTGTTTGGATGCGGCTCAACTGCAAATTTGACACCGTATTCCTTAAATTTATCCAGTATCGGAACAAAACGCTCTACAAATTCATTTTCTATGTCTGCCCAGCCCTGAGCATAGGGGAACGGGAAGTATCTGCCGAAGTTTGTTACTCCTGTGAAACCGTTGACCACAGGGACTTCCAGAGCGTTGGCAGCCTGTGCTGTTCTGAGCAGGCTTTCAGTCCCGAATTTGATTTTCTCTTCTTTTGTTCCTTTAAAGATCGTGTCTGTGTCGATACCGTGGGGACCGAGTATCAGGAGTGAATCAGCATGGTTGCTCAGAGCGGATATTGTCAGGCCGTAGCTTTCAACCATCGATCTGATCTTTTTCGCATTGTCGCCCTTCAGGACTTCTTTGCAATCGAACTGTCCGTTATCTTCGTAAGCTGGGATCTCAAGGGCTTCATAGCCGTTTTCCGCTGCCAGCTTTGCCACTTCCTCCAGCGGCTTTTCAGTGTAATTTGCTGTAAAGAAACCTAGCTTCATTTAATCATCCTCCATTTCTAGATATATGAAATTAGCATTGCCTGATTATGCTATGTTTATTTTAGTCCGAAAATGTTGAAAAGTCAATAAAAATACATATAATAAAAGAGGGATGTGTGCAAAAATGTTTGAATTTGATTTTTTGTCTTGAAATCATTGCCGGCATATGATATTGTTATTATAACGTTATAACGAGTAGGCGGATATCCACTGGCTCGTTGAACATACTAATTAAGAAAATTTTTCTGCAGCCGGGAAATTTTCTTTTAACTGAAGTATTACATCAATTGCTCCAGGTTAGTATCAACAAATCTATGCTGCAGTATAATTTATCAGAGGAGGTAATTCTTCATGGATTACAAAAAAACACTACTTTCACCTATCAAAATAGGCACCAGGACCAGTCCGAACCGTTTTTTCATCCAGGCAATGGAGTGTACTGATGCTGACAAGGACGGTAATCCGTCAGACCTGACCTACAAACGTTATGAGAATCTGTTCCGCGGTGAAGCAGGGGTCGTTACCCTCGAAGCTATTTCCATCACCGATAAAAGCAGGTCCAGGATTGAACAGCTCCTGATCATGCCCAAGAATGAAAAAGCACTCGCGCAATTCGTCAAAAGGATGAAGGAAGTCAATCCCAACTCGCTGTTCATTTTCCAGCTTACTCATTCAGGCGAGCTGAGCCATCCGGGATTTTCGAGAAGAGTATGCGTGAAACCACTGCCAGGACTCGGCGGAGACATTCTCACTGAAGAAGAAGTCGACAAAATCGTAGACGATTTCGTCCTGGCTGCCAAGATAGCTCACAGCGTAGGTGCGGACGGCATCGATATGAAGCTCTGTCACGGTTATCTGGGCTCGCAGATACTGCGTCCTTATAATGACCGTAAATGGAAGTATGGCGGACCATGGGAAAACAGACGTCAGTTTGCGTTTGACCTGTACGAAAGAATACAGAAGGAAATAAATGATAAGAACTTCCTCATTGGATCCAAAATCTCGGCATGGGAAGGCTTCCCCGGAGGTTTCGGTACTGCCGGTCCGGACACACCTGTTATGGATCTTACCGAACCCATCGATCTTATAAAGGGTCTTGAGGAAAGAGGAGCCCAGTATTTCGTCCAG
The DNA here is from genome assembly GCA_002385815.1 of Hungateiclostridiaceae bacterium UBA3934. Lineage (GTDB taxonomy): Bacteria > Bacillota > Clostridia > Acetivibrionales > DTU013 > DTU013. The sequence goes on along the minus strand of DGEE01000160.1, from coordinate 20,721 downwards.
TCGGCCGGAAGCCCGTCGATAACGGTAAGTCTGACGCAGGCGGACAAGAAATCACCCTACTTTGCATACCTGCACATGGGATTTGCCAAGATCTTCAGAGAAAACCTGAAGCCTGAAACGGTTGTTGTGGGATCCAACTATTCGCTGTTCCGTGACGGTAAGAACAGACTTCTTGCAGTAACACCGGAAGAAAGCTCCCTGTTAGCATTTGGCGCCAGCAACATAGAAAAAGGCTATGTGGATATGATTGCACTCGGACGCCAGTCCTTCGCTGATCCGCTGCTTCCGCTCAAACTCAGGGAAGGCAGGGAAGACGAGATAAATTACTGCACGGTTTGCGACAACTGTCTGGAGCTCCTGATACAGCAGAGTCCCATAGGCTGCTGCACATTCAACAAATTCTATACAGATATCCTTGTCAAGACCCGTAAGGAAAAGGGAAGACTGAAGCAGGATCACACCTGATAGTATCAGCTGTGCAGGTCGAAATTGATATGAAGTAAGATTGGATGTATATGTAACCCCTTATTTCATATATCCATTCAAGAGGAGTCATATGGGCGTTCCATATGGCTCCTTATTTTATTTTTTTAGGATATAACATATCTAGATGTAATAACAAGTGCATGAAATAATTACTAAAAAACCATTATTCATGCCATAATTCCATGTTTTTCAGGATAAATAGAGATGTTGAATTGAAACCGATAATGACCGAAAATGTGATTAAAATTTCTGAAAATGTTGATATTAAGGCCGAAGTCTGATATAATGCTCAATAGCACGAGCAAAAAATTCAGCACCGGCTGAAACCGGGAGGCGGCATCATATGGTAATCACAGTGACAATTAATCCTGCAATGGATATAGTAATGCAACTGGATGATTTTCGTTTGAACGTTACGAACAGAATAAAAAACAAGTTCAAGTGTGTTGGCGGCAAGGGCACCCATGTTTCCATAAACCTGAGCCTGCTGGGTATCAGAAACACAGCAACAGGAGTGGTGATGGGTACTACCGGCGAAGAGATACTGGAACGTCTGTCAGAACACGATATCGACGTAAAGTTTATAAAGCTGGACAAAGGTGATTCCAGGACCAATTATGTCCTCGCTGATTCAAACGGCAACTGTACCCTGGTATCTGAGAAGGGACAGCTTTTGGAAAAAGAAGTGGTGGACAGGTTTATCGCCTATTATTCAGATCTGGTCGGTACAGGTGATATGGTAGTTATTTCAGGAGATGCGTCGAACCAAAAGGGTACAGGGCTCCAGGAGAAGCTGATAGATATAGCCAATGCCAGGGGTGCGCGTTTTTGCTTCGATGCAAGTGGTGTATACCTTGAAGAAGGCATACGAAAAAAGCCTTTTCTGGTCAAGCCCAATCTGGATGAACTCGGAGCTCTCTGCGGCAGGGAGTTGACAGCAGAAACAGATATTATCGAAGCTATGAAGCTGGTGCAGGAAAAGGGCGCTCAGAATATTGTAGCTTCCTGTGGAGGAGACGGAAGTTATGCGCTGATCGGTGGAAGGCTGTACCGCGTGAGATCACCTGAGGTAGAAGTGAAGAATTCAGTTGGCTGCGGTGATGCACTGTTATCAGGGATAATTGCCGGCTTTGAGATGAAGCTGCCTGCACCGGAGATACTAAGGAAGGCTACTGCTGTGGCCGCTGCTGCGGCGATGGAGGAATCCACGGTCGGATTTGATCCCCTGATTGCCGCTGAGCTCGAGGCCAGGGTAACAGTAGAGGAATTATGAATATTAAAATTATAAAAGACATCCGGATACTGACATAATGGTGACCGGAAACAGGGGAGGAGCATATGTCTATGCAATTTTATGAAGAAAGAAAAAAACTGGCAAAAACAATGAAGCTGCTGTGGGACAGAAAGCTTACCAATGCAGCCGGGGGAAATGCCGCTGTGCGTGTAGCGGAAAACAGGATAATCATAACTCCGTCCATGATGTCAGAGCACAAACACTGTGAGATAGATGCAGATAATATTTTGCTCTGTGATTATGATCTGAACGTGTTGGAAGGGACAGGAGTATTGTCAAGGGAAAGCAGGATGCATGCAATGCTGCTGAAAAACATACCGGAGATAGGAGCAGTGATCCATGCTCATCCGGAATATACGATGGTATATGTAGCTGCAAGAAAACCGATCCCATCTGTGACTGAAGCCACTCAGAAAATGGGTGACTGTCAGTTGATCGCCCAGGCTAAGGCATACTCACAGGATCTTGCGGAAAATGTATATGATTTTTTCAAGGACAAACGTGAGCAACTCAAAAAAACCGGCCTTTGTGCTTTGTTGCCACTGCATGGTACTGTTGCGGTGGGCAAGCATCTTGAGCAGGCCTTCAGTGTTGTAGAACGGGTGGAATGCGATGCCAAATGCGGCATATTCGGCAAACTTATAGAATAGGGAGTGTAGGCATACCATTTTCATGCTATAATCTATTCAGATTTGTGCACTGTTTCATGCCTGTTGGAAGACGATGCAGTGCCGGCTGAATCATTCTGATCATGGAGGCTGTGCCAAGTGCTTGCATATGAGAGGAAAAGCAGGATAATAGAATATCTGGAACAAAACGGCAAAGCAGAGGTAAATGTACTGGCCAGATTGATGGGGGTGGTTCCTGAGACCATCCGCAGAGATCTCAGGGAGCTCGAATCACAGGGTGTTTTAAAGAGGACTCATGGTGGGGCTGTGATAGAACACCCGAGGGAAAGAGAATATCCGGTCCAGGTCAGGGTAATGAAAAACGCTGTCGAGAAGGACAGGTTGTGCCGCAAGGCGGCAGAGTTTGTAAACGAAGGAGACCTGATATTCGTAGACAACAGTTCTACACTGGTGAATCTTATCAAGCATATAGACGATGATATCCATCTGTCGATCCTGACCAATTCCATAAAAGTACTGCAGGAATATGCGAGGTATAAGAAGGACAATATCACGATGCTGTGTTCGGGTGGAGTCTTCAACAGAGCCAACCTGTCATTGTCAGGGACTCTGTCTGATAAATTCACACGTGAATTCTTTCCCAACAAGGCTTTTGTTTCATGCCACGGCGTATCGGCAGAACACGGGTTTACCGACGGCAATCTGCATGAAGTGGCGTTCAGACGTGAAATAATAAGCCTGGCGGAAAAAGTATATTTCCTGGTGGACCATTCCAAATTTGACAGGCTTGGACCGATAAAGCTGGGCGGACTGGATATCTGCGATGTGTTAATAACGGATACGGAGCCGCCGGCTGAACTGACAGAGCAGTTAAAACTGAGCAGGCCGGACATGGAAATAATCATATGCAGCGAATGATATCCGATCCGTATCGGGTCATGGGTGTTTGCCGGCAGTTATGCAGCAACAGATTGCAGTAATGAATGTGAACGGAGAAGTGATATGAGTCTGGAAAAAAAGGTACTTGCCTTCGATGCAGGCGGCGGAAGCACAAGAATAACAAAAATCGGTTTTGACGGCAGCAGGTTTTCCCTGCAGCAAATCTCAAGATTTGCCAACGGACCTGTCAGTGCAGGGGGAAACCTGTACTGGGATATACTTGGTATATGGAGGGATTTGAAGGATGGTCTCAGAAAGGCCATATGCGAAGACAGGGAAATCGCCTCGCTGGGCATAGATACATGGGGAAATGACTTTGTGCTTCTTGATAGAAAGGGTTGTATGCTGGAAAATCCGTATACCTACCGCGATAGCCGAACTGTAGGCCTTGTTGAGGAAGTGAGCCGTCAGGTCGGAGGCTGGGACCTGTATCGGAGGAACGGCATACAGCAGAACCGTATGAATACCTTGTATCAGCTGTACCATTTGTCACAGCAAAGACCTTATATTTTGGAGATCACTGACAGATTTCTGTTTATCGCTGATTTTCTGGCCTTCTGCCTTACCGGTGAACTGTATAATGAGTATACGATGGCGACTATATCGCAGCTTTACAACTACAGTAAAGCAGGGTGGGATCATGACCTTATGGATCTGCTCGGCATACCGGCAGGGATTTTCTGCTCCATTATAAAGCCTGGAGAGACCATTGGCCGGATATCCGCCAGAGTTTGCGAAGAGGCCGGGATCATGCCGCTGAAACTGACGGCGGTAGCAGCACATGATACAGGCTCTGCCGTTGCTGCAGTGCCCTCGGAGGAAGATCATCCGCTGTATATCAGCAGTGGTACCTGGTCTATTGTTGGCACTGAAGTCGATGCTCCATTGATCAGTGAAGAAGCGTACCATTTCAACTGTGCCAATGAGGGTGGGGCAAACGGAAAGATAAGGCTTCTGAAAAATGTCATGGGATTGTGGATAATCCAGGAGATACAACGCAATCTTGCAGTCGGAGGAAAACAGTATTCATTCAGTGAGCTGAGCAGCCTGGCAAAAGAGGCTGCGCCCTTCGCAGCCATGATAGATCCTGATGATGAAATGTTTTATGAGCCATCTGATATGATTCAGGCAATAAAAGAGTATTGCATCAGGACAGGACAGAAAGCGCCCCATGATACAGGCAGTATTGTGAGAACAGTCCTGGAAAGCCTTGCATTCAAATACAGATTTGTGATCGAAGGTCTGGAGAGGATCACCGGACACACATATGACCGCATCCATATAGTGGGCGGCGGGTCCGGCAATACACTGCTGAATACATTTACCGCAAACTGCTGCGGCAGGCCGGTCTGTGCCGGACCCCAGGAAGCCACAGCCCTGGGCAACGGAATAGTACAGCTGATATCGCTGGGTGAGATCTCCGATTTCACTCAGGCCAGAAGTATAGTCAGGGACAGCTTCCAGCCGGAGGAATTCATCCCATATGACACACAACAGTGGGACGAGGCTTATCAAAGATTTCTGGAAATGATTAAATAAAGGTGCCTGGCACGTCGCTCAGACCCATATAAATGTCATATCGGAGAATACGTGTCTGAGCGACGTGCCAGGCGTTATTTATTTTATCCTCTTGCTTCCTTTATCTTAGTAACGAACTCAGCAGCAAGCCTCTTTATGCTTGCATAATCACCGGTTTTTGCACCTGCAGTCAGGCTTCCGCCGGCTCCGACGGCTACAGCTCCCGCTTTGATCCAGTCACCGACATTATCGATGTTGACGCCGCCGGTTGGCATCAGGTTTGCCTGAGGCAGAGGGCCTTTTATCGACTTGATTATCCCGGGGCCAAAGGCTTCGCCCGGGAATACTTTCAGTATATCAGCTCCCAGTTCCATAGCCTCCACAACGCCTTCGATGGTCATGACACCAGGCATGCATGGGATTTGATAGCGATTGCAGAGCTTGAGTGTCTCGCGGCTGAGGAATGGGCTCACCACATACTGGGCCCCTGACAGTATGGCTATTCTGGCTGTTTCAGCATCGAGAACTGTACCTGCCCCGATTATGATCTTCCCGGCATATTCTTTTGCCAGTTCTTCTATCACTTTTGTGGCTCCCGGTACTGTGTATGTTATTTCTATTGCCGCAGCGCCGCCCTCAAGGCATGCGTCGGTGATCTTTTTTGCCATGTCGGCATTGTCTGCCCTCACTACTACCACCAGTCCGGAGTCAGTGATTTTTTTGATTATTTCCCACTTCTTGCTCATGATTTCCTCCTGTGGATATCGTATTTATTCAAACGGTTCCGGGATCATATCCCTGGCCTGCTGTAACCTTGTACAGCACAGATCACTTCCATTTCGGATTGTCGATGATGGCGGGTTTTCCGTCTTTTTCTACTATAAGCTTCCTGAAGCCTTTTGTCTCTATCGTTCCGTAGTCGTGACCCGCATCTGCACGGAATACGAAAAAGGTTATCAGTTTTTCGTCCCCGATGTTGATGCTCCTGTGGGCATATCTCTTAGGCACATAGACCGCCTCGCCCGGGGTCAGCAGCTGGGCATCCCAGTCCCCTTCGGGGTTTTCCATGAGCATATAGCCTTTTCCGCTCAGACAGTAATATACTTCGGCTGTGTCCAGTATGGTGTGAAAGTGGCCTTTTGTCATAAAGTATTCATCGCCGACCTTGCCCGGATATACGATGCTGGTGCCAAACAGCAGATCGCCCGGCGTTTCCGGCAGACCAAGCTCGTAAAAGTCATAAACTATTGCGTCATTTTCCCTGACTGCAGCATCGAAGGCAGCATCGTCTGCATACATGCCTTTCATCTGGGAGAGAAAGCGCCTGGTTGGCTTTCTCTCGTCGGACATACCGTTTTTAAGATCGAAGAATATGGTGAAGGGATCAACTTTTATATCGCTCATTATTATCCTCCTTGTTTTGTTTTTAGTGGTTCCAGGTGTTCAGCCTTTCTTCCGGACTTCATCAGCTATCCTCTTGCATTCGTCGAAGAGCTCCTGTGTCATTTCAATATGGAACACTTCGGCAATGACCTGAGTCCAGCCGTGTATAAAGTAGATCCAACCGTCCTCGACATGCAGGTTTTTGGCTTCCTTCTGGACAAGAGCCTGGTGCATGAAGAGCAGGTCGCCTCTGTAGTTGATTTCCCAGACAAGACTGTTTTCCGGGAATTCTACTGCATCGGTAAGCGGGGAACCCGGTCTGTCTTTTCCGAGACCTGTGGCATTTACTATAAGTGACCAGGGCTTGAGCATATGCACCAGTTCGTCATTCTGACCGGGTTCGGGTGTCAGGTGGAACTCCGCATTCGCATCCGGCCTTATCTGTCTGACGATTTTTTCAATGTTGTCGAGTCTGGGTTTGCTTCTGTTGCCTACAATCAGTCTGTTTGGTATATTGTCGCCCTTGTTTTCATGCAGAAGATATGCAGCCATGGCAATGGCACTTCCGCCGGCGCCCAGGAGGAGTACGTCACCGCCGTGATTCTTGAAGAAATTCTCAGGCACAAAGGCTTCAAGCGACATCCCCGCTGTGATTGGATCCTTTGCATAGCCTTCCAGCCTTCCGTCTTTTTTCGATATGCAGGAAAGTTCGCTGAACATGGTCGCATATGGGTCGAGGTAGTCAAACAGATCTTTCGCTGCATTATAGAGGTCGATCTTGTGGGTCGTGACCAGTGCACCAAGAGACAATTCATCGTCTTTGATGAACTGTACTACCTCTCTGTAAACTTCGGGCTTTGCATGTATTTCAATGTCGATGCCCTTTATGACAGCGTCCTTGAGGCCCAGCGCCTTTGCCCACAGTGGGAAAACCTTCATTATCGATGATTTCGACGTGGTGACGCCAATGAAGTAAAATGTCGGTTGTGTTGCTTTTCCTGGTAAGTTCATAGTTTATCCCCTTTCATTATTATTGTTCTTTTATAGGCATGACCCTTCCGTCACGGGCATCTGTGCCGGCATGACCGAGGATCCTCCTTTTAAAACTGAATGCTTTTGCCGGATTACTTACAGTGAACTTGTATATGTGACTGTCACTGACGCCATAGCTTCTGAGCAACGGGAAAAAGCTTTCATGCAGGTAGTCGAGTCCGATGGCACCCCCATAGCTTTTCATTCGTTCCCGGGTCGTGTCCAGCCCCAGGAGGATCCTGTCGTCGAATCCGTGCTCCAGCAGGCTGAGTATAAACCTGGCTTCGTCGTCATCTGAATGATATTTGAACCTGCCTATGGTATCCAGCTCCAGATAAACCCCGGTAGAAGCTACTTCCATGAGGTGATCGGTGTCTGTGAGCACGCGGTCGAGGTGGCAGATTATTATTGAGTCCACTGGCACTTTATGGTCTGTGAACAGTTTTATCTGTTCCAGTGCACCTTTTCCCATCTCTGTATGGCTCAGTATGGGAGCGCCGGTCTGCACGGATGCTTCAGCGGCTGCAGAAAAAAGTCTTTTATAATCGCCGACAGGTCCTTCACGGTCAGATGCTGTCTTGATGACGCCGGCTTTACTGCTGATTCTGTGTTCAGGTCTTGACAGATCACATCCGGTGAACATACCATTTTCCAGTTCGCCTATGAAAAGTGCTGCAAGACTGTCTTCGTCCATATCCCTGATCCAGTGATCGTCAGGATAGAATACCAGCTTATGGAATCCGGTTGAAGCCATTATGCTGACGCCGGTCTTCAGGGAAGCTTTGAGCAGAAGATCTGCCATTCTTCCACAGCCAACAGGCTGCGCATCGACTATTGCTGAACATCCATGTTTTTTGCACAGCTCAAGCTCAGAGCAGGTGGCGTCGAAATCATCGAGCCTCAGTGAGGGCACAAGTTTTGCAGAATGGCCATCCGCAATAAAAAGGTGCTCATGGCTTTGGCAATAGCCAAGCTGCTCCGGTCTGATATTTCCTGTGACGGTCTGTATGTGGCCTCCATTATCGATGCCGGTCATTGTAGCATTTTCAGTTCTGTCCATAGCTTTTTACTCCTTATGGCCGAGCATTTCCAGGAGATTTTTTGTGGAAACCAGTGCCATTTTCTCAACGGCTTCCGCCGTAAATGCGCCCAGATGCGGAGTCAGAAGGAAGTTGTCCAGTTTCAGCAACTTTTCATCCTCTGCAGGAGGCTCGCTTGAGAAAACGTCTTGCGCAGCTCCGGCTATCTTACCGGCAGTAAGAGCTTCATACAAGGCATCTTCATCGACCAGCTCGCCTCTCGATGTATTGATGAGAACGGCACTGGCCTTCATCAGTCCCAGTGTTCTGCTGTTTATCATTTTTTTAGTATCAGGTGTTGCGGGCAGGTGGAGTGATATTATATCGCTCTCAGACAATAGCTGATCGATGTTGTCGGTCCTGCTTATCCGGTATTGGGTCAGGAAGCTGTCATCTTTGAACCAGGGATCATATATCATGACCTCCATTTGAAGACCACAGGCTCTTTTTGCAACTTCACGTCCTATCTGGCCACATCCGATGAGTCCCAGTTTCTTGCCGGTCAGCTCAAAGCCTATGCTGCGGGCCCAGCCTCCATTTTTGACTTCTGCTGTGTGGAGAGGTATCTTCCGGGCCATGGTGAACATGAGAGCAATTGTCAGCTCTGCAACGGAAATGCTGTTGGTGCCCACTGCATTCTTTACTTTTATTCCAAGCTCCGCGGCACGGTCCAGATCGATGTTGTCCATGCCGACACCATACTTCGAGATCGCTTTCAGGTCTTTGAGCTGTTCAAGTACTGTTCCGGGCAGAGGATCGACGCCTATGATGATCCCAGCGACGCCTTCATGGGCCAGATCCGTTATTTCCTTTTCGGTCATGGTCCTGCCAAAGTTGTTTTCAATGATTTTATAGCCTTTTTCTTCAAGCAGCGGATATGCTTTGTGCTTGTAATTTTTGAACGACTTTGGCGTTATCAGTATTTTCTTCTCCATACTATCAGTCCTTTCCATGTATAGTCTGTCTATTTGTCACTTATTTAATAATATGCGGCCACATTATTATACGCGTTATAATGTTCTTATGTAATTACATAAACACATAAAAAATAAAGGTTTTTATCTCAACTGTCTTTTCAGCTCAAATGTGAATTTACTCCTGTCGCTTCTGTATTTTGCGAGGGAGTACTCTACCGGAGTGCCGTCTTCCAGATATACAATGCTTTCAAAATACTGAACAGGGGAGCCTTTTTCCACCTTCAGCAGTTTGGATTCAAATTCGCCTGCTGTTATGCACTCCAGGGATCTTATAGCATTGGATATCAGCCTTCCGCTTTCCTTTTCTATTATTTCATACAGTGATTCATTCTCCAGATCGTGTCCCATGATTGCGGGACAGATGCTGTAGGGTATATATGTGATTACAAAGACTATTGGCTCATCGTTTGCAGATCTGAGCCTTGTGAGTTTTACCACATCGGCCCCGGTCTCAAGCTCCAAGGTCTTGGCTATCTTTTCGTCGCTCTTTATGATCTCCTTCTGAAGGATTTTTGTTGAAGGCACGAGGCCTTTCTTTCTCATTTCATTATTGAAGCTGTCCAGTGTCAGCAAAAAGTCCTGTGTTATTTTCGGTTTTGATACAAATGTGCCTTTTGCCTTTACTCTGTAGAGATAACCTTCGACTACAAGCTCATTGATCGCCTGACGGACTGTTGGTCTGCTGATACCGAAATACTCGCTGATCTCCACTTCTGTCGGGATGGGCTTTTCCAGATCCTTGTGCTCTTCCCTGATATATTCGAGCAGTATGGTTTTCAGCTGATAGTACAGCGGGATTGGTATGTTTTTATTCAGTGTTTTATTTCCGTCAAGAAACATATGATACCTCGATTCTGATTGTCTGCAACATTAGCATATGTTATTATGTAATTACATTCTATCTATGACTTATTATATACCTGAAGAAGCAAAAAGTCCATACAATTTTCACAACTGAATCAATAAGTTGTATGGGGCATATTATAAATCAGATGATAGCAGGAGGTGGCCGGATGCAAAAAGGCAAAATAAGAAATATGTTTCCTGGCGGTAACACCTTTAAGGGCTTTTATAACAGATTCGATCAGATCATATGCCAGGATGATGCCAGAAGGATATTTATATTGAAGGGCGGTCCCGGAACGGGGAAGAGCACCTTTATGAAAAACATATCGGAGGTCATGACGGGTCAGGGATATGACGTGGAACATATGCACTGTTCCAGCGACAGCAGGAGTCTCGACGGTCTGGTCATACCAAAACTGAAAGTGGCGCTGCTGGACGGCACAGCACCGCATGTGACAGATCCTGAGACGCCCGGTGCTGTTGATGAGATCATAAACCTGGGCGAATACTGGAACGAAGAGGCTCTCACAGGAAAAAAGAAGCAAATCATTGAAACGAGAAGCGCTATGAGTGTTTTTTTCCAGAGGGCTTACAGATATCTGAAGGCTGCCTCTTACATATACGATGACAGCGCGTCATTGTACGAACATGCCATGGACAGGGCCGGACTAAGTTCCATCGCCCGTGGATGCATCGGGACGCTTTTCGACGGGCTTCCGCCTGCTGACAAACCGGGAAAGCTGCGCTGCCTGTTTGCAAGTGCCATTACACCGGATGGGGTGGTCAGTTACGTGGATGACCTGATGACACTGGATAGCATATATGTTTTTAAAGGTTTTCCTGGTTCCGGAACGGATGTGGTGCTTGAGAAGATCAAAACGGTTGCAGTCGAAACGGGCTTTGACGTGGAAGCATTTTACTGTGGTTTTGATCCGGATAAACTCGAGCATTTGATAATACCGGGGCTCAATACTGCGTTTTCGACTGCTGTGAAGCACCATTCCACAGATGCGTGCGCTGTTAAAAAAGTAGACTTCAGACAACTGCTCGATGACAGGAGGATAAGTAAATTATCAACGGAACTCGACTATAATGAGCATGAATTTGACAAACTCCTCGGCAAGGCTGTCGAAATGATATCTGAAGCCAGGCAGCTCCATGATGAGCTTGAAGCTTTTTACATACCCCATATGGACTATGACGGGATAAAGAATAAGCAGGATGAGATAATACGGAAAATCCTCAGCTATGCCTGAAACATATACGAGCTGCCGGATCTCAGGGTTTCCTGCGCAAGAGGCTTTCTGATACAGACCCCAGAGGGGGGCAGTGATCAGACAGCCGGTTTTGCTCCCGAGATAAGCTCTACTGCAACTCTGGCGTTTTCATAGGCCTTTTCCTTAAGTCCGGGCATGGATTCAGACAATTGCCTTTTTATCTCGCTGCGGTTTTCCCACACATGTTCCATCAGTTTAACCAGCTTTTCATACTCCAGCTCCAGGACATTACCTGCAGAAGGCTGGTCGATGCAGTCCAGAAAACCCTGTATTTTGGGGTCGTAGACGAGACCGACCATGGGTACTGATGCCATAGCCGAGAAGATCAGTGCATGGAGCCTCATCCCGAGCAGCATATGCATTGAAGAAATCAGGTCATATGTTTCAAAGATATCCAGCTTGTCTTTCACAACAAAGCTATCACTTTCCATCATGGACGCCACATTTTCCAATATGGGCACATCATCGGGATGCTGCATCGGGAAAAATACCGGATATACGCCGTATTTTTCCACCATGCGGTCGATGGCCCGGGATATGATCTTTTCGTATTCCTCATGACCGACCCGTTCATGGCCGGGGTATTTGCGGAGCGAAATGCCCAACAGCGGTCCGGTGTCCACAAGGCCCAGTCTTTCCATGATACCGGTATCGATATTGCCGACTCCGTCAGTTACGGTGACAGCAGCATCTGCTGTCATGAGTATCCTGGGCTTGCTGATCTCAAGATGTCTGAGTTCGTCGAAGGACAAAGCTTCCCTTAATGTGATCACATCCACCCTGTTTATTATCTTTTTCGTCAGCAGCCTGTTCATCCGTTTTTTCAGCGGACCTATTCCGTTTGCATAGAACATGACCTTCAGGCCAAGCTTTTTTGCAAGCCATACCATGCTGAGGTAAAACATGAGCGATCTTGTACTGGTATTGTCCTGCAACAGGTTTCCGCCGCCATATATGAAGGCCCTGGATTTTTTCATTGCCCTGTAGATACGGATCGGACTTGCTCTGTTTATGGATGCAACGTGGAAATCTTTTGCTGTTTCGATGGGCGTTTTGGATAAGACCAAAAGACGTATATGTGGCCGGAAGCTTTTAAGATCCTTGAGGATCGACATCAGAAGTGCATCATCACCTACATTTCTGAAACCGTAATAGCCTGAGATGATGGCGTCATAATCCTTGCGCCCGGCACCTGCAGAGGCCTTTTTCCCGAGAATGTTTTCATATATATGTATTTGGGTGCGTCCCATACTTTCGACGGAATATTTTTCACAGGCCTTTTTGTAGAGACGTTCTCCCATTTTGCGGCGTTTGTTTTCATCGGCAGCCAGTTCAAGGATCAGCCGGGCAAAATGGTCCACATCGCCGGGCTCAAACAGATAGCCATTTGTTCCGTTTTCGATGAGATCAGGGATCCCGCCTACACGGGTGCTGATGGTAGCTTTTTTAAACCTGGCGCCTTCCAGTATGGAGTATGCAAAGCTCTCGCTGATTGAAGTAAGCACACTGATATCTATGGTGCTCATCAGTTCATTGGGATCATCCTGCCAGCCGAGGAAGAACACTGTGTCCAGAAGATCCAGTTCTGCAGCCAGCGACTCCAGCCTTTTCCGGTCTTCGCCATCGCCTCCTATGAGGAATTTGACCTTTCTGTTCCGGGCTTTCACAATATGTGCAGCCCGGACTATTGTCTCAATGTTTTTGACAGGGTAAAGCCTTGCTGCTATACCGACTATTACTTCGTCATCTTTAAAATCGAGTCCATATTTCGCCAGGAATTTTTCTCTCGAATAATGAGTGGCGGACTGTGAAAAATCTATCCCATTATATAGCACATAGATATCCAGCGGATTGAATTTTCTTTCGATAAGCATCTTTCTGAAGTTGTCCGAGACGCCTATATGGTTTTCTATGAATCGAAGGGCAATGGAATTTATCAGCCCTATGGTCAGCCTTTTGGGCAGACTGTGCATATAATCGAGCCTGTAATCGCTGTGGACGGTGGTGACTGTCGGTATGTCGGTCTTTCTGCACGCGACCAGCGAAAATATGTTGGCTTTGGCCCCATGGGAGTGTACTATGTCATAATTGCCTTCCTTGATGATTTTTTTCACCTTGCGGATGTCACTGAATATGTTGGCGGATTTGACCACTGTGACATCGATGCCCAAAGCTCTTGCATCATCAGCAAAAACACCGGGGCGGAGGCTGATGAGCTTTACTTCCATATGCCGCGACAATTCCCTGAGCAAATAGAGCATATGTGTTTTTGCTCCTCCTACATCACCGCCGCCGATTATGTGAACTACCTTCATATTTACCTCCATAGAAGGACTGCCGCATTTCTGCGGCAGTCCGTATCGTATCCCGTATCAAAGTTACTGTCCCTGATCCTGCTGTTTCCCTGTATTAAAGAATGCTCCTGAGAACAATTTGATGATCAGATAGAACAGTATCAGTACTGAAAATACACCGATCATCCCGACCAGGGTGACGAATAATCCTTTCTGTATATCAGTGCCATTGATCAAAAAATCCAGCATTTTTTATCCTCCTTACATAACACTGAGTTAGCCAACCAGTATCGGTACCAGCGCAAGTATCAGACCTCCGGCCACGATCGAACCGAGCTGCCCGGATACATTGGCGCTGACAGCCTGCATGAGCACGAAGTTGGTAGGATCCTCTTTCTGAGCCATCCTCTGGATGACCCTCGCAGACATGGGGAATGCCGATATGCCTGCTGCACCGATCATTGGATTGAATTTGTTGTCTTTTTTGCGAAACAGGTTCAGGAACTTGGCAAACATGACACCTCCGGCCGTATCGAATACAAATGCCACAAGGCCCATGGCCAGTATAAGCAATGTTTCAGGCCTCAGGAAGTTGTCAGCCAGCATGGTTGAACCTATGGTTATGCCAAGCAGCAATGTCACAAGGTTGGAAAGCTCATTCTGTGCTGCCTGGGAAAGCCTTTCGAGCACACCGCACTCTCTTATCAGGTTACCGAACATGAGTGAACCCACCAGCGGAACGCTTATTGGTGCCACGATCCCGGCTATCAGCGTGACAGCGATAGGAAAGGCGATCAGTACGAATTTCGAGACTTTTTCTTCCCTGTATTCCATTCTTATCAGCCGTTCTTTTCTGGTCGTCAGGAGTCTGATGACCGGCGGCTGTATTATCGGGACCAGTGACATGTATGAATAGGCTGCGACCGATATGGGACCGAAATAGTCCCTTGCAAATTTACTGGCCACATAGATGGCTGTCGGGCCATCCGCAGCGCCTATAATGCCTATTGCTGATGCGGTCTTCAGGTCAAAGCCAAAAGCGATGGCCACCAGCAGTGTTGCAAAAATACCGAACTGTGCCGCCGCCCCGAAGAATATCATCACAGGATTTTTGAACAGAGGTGTGAAATCGATCATGGCGCCAATACCGATGAATATGAGTACAGGGAAAAGCTCCGTAAGGATCCCTGATTCCAGCAATATCTCCAGTATACCCGGTTCATATTTGTAGTATGCTCCGTTGATTTCAATGTAGTGTTTGAACAAGTGCTCTGTTCCGGGATTGTTCCTTATGAAGTCGGTTACAAAAAGGTCGGGTTCACTTGCAATAGAAGCGTATTTGACCACTGATTGGGGAAGGTTTACCAAAATGGCACCGAACCCGATGGGCAACAGCAGCATTGGCTCATAATTCTTTTTAATCGCCAATACTATCAGTGTCAGACCGATCAAATACATTATGACCATCTTCAGGTCAATACTTGTAAATCCAGCCAGTAATTCGTCCATAGTATCTCTCCCGACATGTTAATAGTACGGAAACAAACATTTGCAGCTCATTTCCATGGTATAGTATAACTTAAGGATATGTATAAATCAATTAAAAATGTATTTTGTCGACTACTGCTGCGTGGGAATTTTTATTTGCGGAACGCCTGATATTTGCTGCCAGGTGGAAGGAATTAATGTTTTTTTGTGGAATAGTATTTTGACACGGATGGCGTGGTATCCAAAAAGAAAGGTAAAGAGTGGTGGGTATGATCAGAGTCGGTACTGCAGGATACTCTTATGCAGACTGGGTGGGCCCTTTTTATCCCCAGGGGATTAAGTCAGCTGAGATGCTGGAATATTACGCACAGCACTTCAGTTTTGTCGAAATCAATGCCACATATTATCATATGCCCGGCATGAAATTGTTCCAGGGACTTGACAGAAAAACGCCTCAGGATTTCACGTTTGCTGTCAAGCTATTTGGCGGCTTCACACATGAGAGGAATTGCGGGAAAGAAGAAGCGGAAAAATTTATCTATTCTCTTTCGCCGATCATCGAGAGTGGAAAGCTGTCCTGTATATTGGCCCAGTTTCCGTACTCCTTCCATTACAACAGCAAGAATCTCGATCATCTCAAAAGGCTTAGAGATCACTTCAGCGGATATGAGCTCTGCATAGAGTTCAGGAACAGAGAGTGGGTAAGAGGCGAAGTGTTCGATTTCATGAGGCGTGAAGAGCTTGGATTTGTCTGTGTTGATGCACCCGCTGTACGCGGCTTGATCAACAATGTTATAGCTGTAACGTCAAAGACGGCATATCTCCGTCTTCACGGGAGGAATGCATCAAAATGGTACTCAGGGGAAGGCTCCGAAAGGTATGACTATCTGTACAGCAACAATGAACTGCTGGAGTGGATCGGAAGGTTGAGAGAGATGGAGGACGGAGCAGCTGTGACCCTTGTGTCATTCAACAATCACCCGAAAGGGAAAGCCATAGAAAATGCCAAAGTACTGATGGGTTATCTGGGCAATGTGTAGCTGCAGATGAGGCACTGATTTGTGTAATGCAGTTGCCCAGGCTGGAAAGTACTTTTAGCGGCAGAAACCAAATTTCTGAAATGTGGGGTATCAGATTGATCGATATCATGGCAGATGATCCTGTCATACTGATAAAACCTATTGATGACCGCAGCCTGCAGGATGCTGCAATGCTCTACAACAGCGGGAACGATATCCGTTATGCTACGGGTATGGATGGGTTTGTCCCGATATCGGAGGTGAAGTCAAGGCTCGGATATACCGGGTCTGAAGACAAGAGCTTTGCTTCAGGGATTTATCTGAAGAGTGTACGGGGAGGGGACGGGAAAACAGACATCAGCTTTGCGGGGATGGTTTCCGGAACTGTCCTCGGTCATGTCTTATGGATAAGACAGCTCTCGATCCTGCCTGCATGCCGCAGAAAAGGTACAGGCAGCAGAGCGGTACAGCTGGTTATCGGGTGTCTGAGGCAGGAGTTGCAGATATCGGAGGTTTACGTTTCAGTTCTCGGAGAAAACATCCCGGGTCTGCGCTTCTGGGAGAAGCTCGGCTTTGCAGAGATAAACCGGGTGGAAAAAGAATTGTTCAGCGATAATCAGAAATATAATGTCATTATTATGCGGAAGACACTGCAGTAAAACCAGCTATACAGTACTGAACCGCATTATTTCCAATTTGGTTGACAAAAAAAACGTGTAAGGTATAATATTCATGTCGAGGTATTATGTGCCGGAATAAAGCTGTAACTTCCTTATTAAGAGGGTGTGGCGGGAGTCGGCACAAGACATTATGGCTGAGCAGACAGCAGTATCCGGTTCCGTAGTTGAATTCGGAGACCGTAAACAGGAGATAACTGATGAATGTATCGAAAAAACTGATGCTGTCCCTGGCAGCAGCAGTGATTACAGTTTTCGCAATGAGCAATACGATTTCGGCAGCTTCTGAGAAGACTGGTGTCGTAACCGGCACTGTCGTCAATTTCAGGAAAGAACCGAGTCTTTCTTCAAAAGTCCTGCTCCAACTGAAAAAGGGCACAAAAGTCACAGTCATCGACAGCAAAGAAGACTGGTATCATGTCTGTTACAATGATGCTTATGGCTGGATGCACCAGGATTGGCTGCTGGTAAGGGATAAGAGCATCGCATCGGGTATTGTCACCGGATCAGTGGTAAATGTCAGAAGCAAACCAGATACAAAGGCTGAAGTACTGACACAATTCAAAAAAGGAACAAAGGTCGAAATATTCGAACACGCAGGCAAATGGTACCGCGTGGCCATAGGAGAAGAACGGTACGGCTGGATGCACAGCGACTGGGTATCAGTCAGGGAGGAGCAGGTTTCCAGAGGAGGTACTCAGGCAGGCAGGTTGGCAGCAGACAGCAATGATCCGGAAATCCAGGATGAAGATGTGACGCAGGACGGGTCAAAATCGAAAGAGGAAGCGGAAACACAAGAGACGCAACGCACCGGTTCAGATATAGTTGACAGGCAGGAGCTTGTCGATTATGCCAAAACACTTATCGGAATCAAATACAAGTGGGGAGGCGAGACAACTAAAGGATTTGACTGCTCCGGATTTGTCAAATATGTTTACAATCATTTTGGGATCAGCATTGAAAGGAAATCCAGGGATCAGGCCAAAGGCGGCAAAGCAATAAAGAAATCGGAACTGAAACC
>DGEE01000160.1:0-2473 GCA_002385815.1 Hungateiclostridiaceae bacterium UBA3934 | reverse complement strand
AAAAGGTACATGCGCGCCAGGGATTATATTACGAAGTAAACGGGAAATAAAGCAACACCGAATGAACAGGACCTGCATTGCAGCAAGAGCTGAGCAGGTTTTTTTATGGAACAGCCTGGAAATATTTAACATATCATCTGACATGTCATATAATAATTGTAAAAAGGTGTCGTTATGGAGGTCATTTACAGACGACCGGTCGTATCTTTTTGCATTATGATGATCACAGGCGTGATCGCCGCTTTTTTGTCACACTCCATTGCGGTGATCACTGCGCTTTTCGTGTTATTCACAGTTGTCTTTTTCACTTCACGCGTGGTACGCGGAAAGGGACGGACAGTGCCTTGTGTTATGCTGGCATTTTTTCTGCTGGGGTCCCTGGAATTTCTGGCGGTGGATCACAAACGGCTTGCAAGCTTTGAGGGGTACAATAGTGAGGATGTTGTAATAAGGGGTATCGTCATATCTGCTCCTGAGATAAAGGGGCAGAAAGTGTCATGCTTAGTTCGGACAAATGCCGTCAAAAGGTGTGGAGAAAGCGATTTTGCCGATGTGAACGGCAATGTGATGGTAAGTACGCTTTATAGTGGAGAGGAACTGTTATTTGATTATGGAAATGAGATCACCTTCGAAGGGCGATTGACAACGCCGGGCGGAGCAAGGAATCCCGGCGGTTTTGATTATGACCTGTATCTGGCGCAGAAGGGTGCAGGTGCTTCTGTGTTTTCATATCCGCATACCATATCGGCAGGGGAAAGGACCGGCGGCAGTTTTTTCGTCAGGCTGGGGCTTTTTATTAAAAAAAAGATCATATATGTCATTGACAAAAGCCTCCCGCGTCAGCAGGCCGGTTTGATGAATGGTATGCTTATCGGTTATCGGGGAGGGCTTTCAGATGAAATGCAGAAGGCTTTCAGCGATGCAGGTCTTTTGCATATTATGGCGGTTTCAGGCGCCAATGTCGCCTTCCTGGCAGCGCCGCTTGCATTTTTGCTGAAGCTTATGCGTATACGCAAAAGGGCGGCAAATCTTATAATCATTGGGTTCCTGAATCTTTTCGCCTGTGTCACCGGATTTGAGCCGTCGGTCCAGAGAGCTGTGTGTATGGCCTGCATACTTCTGATGTCAGCCGTTCTTTACCGTGAACCGGATGTTTATTCGACGATAGCTGTTTCGTGCATCATAATGCTGCTGATAAGTCCGTACATGCTGTTCAATATCGGATTCCAGCTGTCATATGCTGCAACATTGGGCATCGTGATGCTGTACAGGAATATCAGCAAAGCCATATGCTGCCGGTTCATCCCCAAAAAGACCGCTGATGTAATCGCAGCGACCCTGGCTGCTCAGACAGGTGTGTTTCCAATAACACTCCTGCATTTCAACAAGGTTTCTGTGATTTCGCTGATACCCAATATACTGACAGCGCCGCTGCTTGGCATCATAACTGTTCTGGGGGCTTTGATGGCGATATTGGGTCAATTGAGCCTCAAGCTGTCAGTGCTATTAGGATATGCGAACAACATCTTTCTGAGCATTGTGCTGTACATAACCAAGTGGTCGGCTTCGCTGCCTTTCGCATCTGTCCGGATGGTTACCCCGCCACTGGCTGCAGTTGTTGTTTACTATTTGGTGGTTTTATACCTGCTCTGGTATGCTCCGATGAAGGGCATCCGTCTTAAACCTAAGCAAATATCGATGGTGCTGGTGCTTACAGCAGCGGTTTTTCTTATGTACGTTATAAGACCCGCCCGGCTTGAGATGGTGTTTTTGGATGTGGGGCAGGGAGACAGCATATTTATCAGGACAGGAAGCGGCAGGACGGTCCTTGTCGACGGGGGAGGAAGCAACAACCCTGCCGTGGTCTCAGGGGTGGGTGAGCTGACGGTGGTACCGTTTTTACTGGATAGCGGTGTGGCTGGTCTTGATGCTGTAATTGCTACCCATGCACATTCTGATCATATACAGGGTCTTTTGGATGTGCTGAGGACGCTCAGCGTCAGGCGGCTTTTTATACCGTCGCTTGACGATGAAACGTGTTTTGCTGAGTTGTTGGAGGCCGCAGCGGAAAAAGGCATACCCGTGACAAGGTGCTCATGCGGAATGGTGATAAACCTGGACAGGCATACGACCGTGTATGTGCTTAATCCTGAAGCCATGTGCAGGGCTGACAGAGATTCACTCAACGATACATCGCTGGTGCTGAGGCTGTGCTATAAGAATACTTCTGTCCTGCTGATGGGAGATGCAGAGAAGCCAGCCGAGGAAAGAATGATAAACTCTGCATTTGCGCAGTGGCTGGATGCTGATGTGATCAAGATCGGCCACCATGGCTCCAATACATCGACCAGTGAAGCGTTTATAGAGATGGTCAGTCCGGCAGCAGCGGTGATTAGCGCAGGCAGGAATAATTTCGGCCATCCTTCGGAGGAGGTGCTTGGATTGCTGGAGGATAAGGGGATAGAGTATTTCC
>DGEE01000018.1:2587-6700 GCA_002385815.1 Hungateiclostridiaceae bacterium UBA3934 | reverse complement strand
AGATGTGTATAAGAGACAGGTGGTTCTTCAGGCGGGTACGTTCCGGCACCTGCAGAAGAGCCTGTGGAGAACCCTGAAGTAGTGGCTGATGATGCGGGCGTAGCATCCGTCAAAAAAGGAATGCTGGAAATAGCAGAGAGCCTGACGGTTAAGTCAGATGCGGGAGATACACCCGTTGAGATGGTGTTTGATAAGGAAGCTGTCGGGGTGCTCAAGGAGCTGGATGCTGATCTGGAGATAAGCATATCCGGAGCTGATGTTTCCAAACTGCCGTCTGAAGCCAGAAAACTGATCGGAGACAGACCTGTATACGATATCACGGTGACCGCCGACGGGAAGAGCGTGACAGACTTCGGCACCGGCCTTGTCACCATCAGGATACCTTATGCGCTCAGGGTCGGAGAGGATCCTGATGCCATCGTTGTGTGCTTCATTGGTGAAGATGGAGAGATGAGCATCATCACCTGAGGCATTTATGATCCGGATACCGGCACTGTGGTATTCAGGACAGGGCACTTGTCACTGTACGGTGTCGGGTACAACAAAGTTGAGTTTACGGATGTACCTGCATGGGCTGAAGGATACGTGACTTTCCTGGCCGCACGCGGGATAACCAGGGGTACAGGTCAGGGGATTTATGGTTCCGGCAATAAAATAAAGCGGGCTGATTTCGTGACACTGCTGGCCAGGATAGCCGGTGCTGACCTGAGCAGGTATACGGTGGAATTTGATGATGTGGATCCTGATGCATATTATGCAGGGGCTGTAGGATGGGCAGCAGAGGCCGGCATCACCACCGGGACCGGTGGCAACAGGTTCTCGCCTGATAACGGCATAACACGCCAGGATATGGCGGTGATGATCCGGAGATTTGCCGATGCAATGGGATGCGAATTACCGAAGATCAACGATTGGATAAGGTTCGCAGATCAGCAGGAAATCAGTTCATATGCGGTTGATGCTGTGGCGGCCCTGCAGCAGGCAGGTATTATCGATGGCAGGCCCGGAGCAGACGATTCTGAAAAATTCTTCGCGCCCGGGGACGGTGCCACGAGAGCAGAGGTGGCCAAGATACTGACTGTTTTGATAAAGGGTATGCTGCAATAACAGGAGTGTCTGAAGGGGGATTTTTGATCTGAAGTGTAGTGCAAAAACGGGTAAGGCAGAATCAAAGCCCGCATAAAACCATGGCGCGATGGCGCATTGAAACATATTTAAAACCGTATTGAAGACCGCACAGAAGAGAACAGAATATGATATCCAAAAGTGCAGCGGAGTGACTGTAAAGCAGCAGGCACTCCGCTTTGCGCCGTGGATATGGGACCAGGTATATTGACAATCCGGCATATTGGGATTAAAATATGATGAGGCGATAATTCAATGCATCATTATATTCTCTCGTCTCTGAACAGCTCATCCGACGGGAGTTTTATTTATTTATAGGTAAACCGGGGAAAGATATTTTCAGTCATGTGCGGTCGATAAAGTCCGGCGTGACAGGGAAATATTTCCTGAGACTTTATGTCCTGTTGAGGAAGTTGGATTACATACAGGGAGGTAACCATGAAAATTCAAGCTCCAAAGGGAACGCGCGACATACTTCCATCCGAGATCCACAGGTGGCAGTATGTGAGCAATGTTTTTGCCGGACTTTGTGACTGCTTCGGATACAAAGAGATAAGGATACCAGTATTTGAGCATACGGAACTGTTTCAAAGAGGAGTGGGAGATACTACCGATATAGTACAGAAAGAGATGTACACCTTCGACGATAAAGGCGGCAGGAGCGTCACGCTTCGGCCTGAAGGGACTGCCGGTGTGGTACGCAGCTACATCGAAAATGGCATGTATTCGCTCCCTCAGCCTATAAAGCTTTACTATGACATAACTGCCTACAGATATGAAAATGTCCAGAAGGGGCGCTACAGGGAATTCCACCAGTTCGGGGTCGAGGCACTGGGTGCAGCCGGGCCGGAGATCGATGTGGAGATCATCAGCATACTCTACATGTTTTTCGAGAAGCTGGGATTGAAACAGACCGGGCTCAATATCAACAGTATAGGCTGTCCCGCCTGCAGGAAGCCCTATCTGGAGAAACTGAAGGAGTATTTCAGACCGCTTCTGAACACATTGTGCGCGGACTGCAACAACAGGTTTGAGAAAAATCCTCTGAGGATAATCGACTGCAAGAATGAGGGATGTAAGAGATTCATCGAAGGGGCACCACTGCAGCTGGACAATCTGTGTGATGAGTGCCGCATTCATTTTGCAGGTCTCAAGGCAGGGCTTGAAAATCTTGGTATCAACTACAAGATCGATTCGAAGATAGTCAGAGGCCTTGATTATTACACCAGGACAGTATTCGAATTCGTTTCGGAGAAGGGCGGATCCCAGGGGACTATCTGCGGAGGCGGCAGATATGACGGGCTGGTGGAGATGTGCGGAGGTCCTTCCGTACCGGGCATCGGCTTTGCACTTGGAGTTGAGCGCCTGCTGATGGAGCTTGATATCCAGGGAGTGACCATAGAGGAGCCTCAGGCGCCTGACATCTATATTGCTACTCTGGGGCAGAAGGCTGTGGATCTGGCAATGGATATGGTCTACAAGCTCCGTGGCTGCGGGGTCAAGGCAGAAACAGACCTGATGGGGCGAAGCCTCAAGGCACAGATGAAGTATGCTGATAAAAAGAGGTTCTCATATACCATCGTGATCGGTGACGATGAGATCGAAGCCGGCAAAGGCGTGCTGAAGGATATGAGGACAGGTGACCAGAAGGATGTCAGTCTGGATTCTGTCGTTGACAGGTTGAAGAATCAGGTTAAAGAGCGTGATGCTGCGGCCAGATGATAAGCAGCAAGTTTTGTGATTCAGGATAGGAGAGGGCTTATGGGAGAGACGATCTATGGTATGAAGAGGACCCACATGTGCACCGAATTGAGTGAGGCGGATGTGGGGAAAGAAGTGACTGTGATGGGCTGGGTCCATAAACGGAGAAATCTGGGCAGTTTGCTGTTTGTAGATCTGAGAGACAGGACGGGGCTGCTGCAGATAGTTTTTGGCGACCAGACAGACAGGGAAGTATTCGATAAGGCTGAGACCATACGAAACGAATATGTGATCGCAGTTAAGGGAGAGGTGGCACCAAGAGCGCCGGAAGCTGTCAACCCGTCTATGAAGACAGGCAGGATCGAGATATTGGCCACGGAATTGAGGATACTGAGCAGTTCCGAGACTCCTCCGTTTCATATAGAAGAGAACTCGGGCGTGAATGAGGCCACAAGGCTGAAATACAGGTATCTTGATCTTAGAAGGCCGGATATGCAGGAAAACCTGATGCTTCGCCACAAAGTTGCCAAGATAGCTAGGGATTATTTCGACGAGAACGGTTTTTTGGAAATAGAGACACCGGTGCTTATCAAAAGCACTCCAGAGGGTGCCAGAGACTATCTTGTCCCCAGCAGGGTACATCCGGGCAAGTTTTATGCACTGCCTCAGTCACCTCAGTTGTTCAAGCAGCTTCTGATGGTGGCCGGCTATGACCGCTATTTCCAGGTGGCCAAGTGCTTCAGGGATGAGGACCTGAGGGCTGACAGACAGCCTGAGTTCACACAGCTGGATCTGGAGATGTCCTTTGTCGATGTGGATGATGTGATCACAATAAATGAAGGATTTATAAAAAAGGCTTTCAAAGAGGCACTGGGAGTCGATATCGAGACTCCGTTCCCGAGGATGCCGTACAGGGAAGCCATGGAGAGATTTGGTTCGGACAAGCCTGACATGAGATTTGGAATGGAACTGGTGGATGTGTCAGATCTTGTTAAGGAATGCGGCTTCAGAGTGTTTTCCGATGCCGTGACCGGTGGCGGCAGCGTAAGGGCTATCAATGCCAAAGGATGCGGCGGCTTCAGCAGGAAAGAGATAGACAGCCTGGGAGAGTTCGTAAAGACATATGGGGCAAAGGGTCTGGCATGGATAGTCGTGGAGGAAGATGGGATAAGGTCGCCTATAGCCAAGTTCTTCAGTGAAGAAGAGATGGCAGCATTGCTGAAAAGGACCTGTGCAGAGCCTGGTGACCTCATTTGCTTCGTTGCTGACAAGGACCAGGTCGTTTTC
>DGEE01000018.1:0-2326 GCA_002385815.1 Hungateiclostridiaceae bacterium UBA3934 | reverse complement strand
CATCATCCGTTCACTTCGCCCATGGATGAGGATCTGGAGTTTCTTGAGAGCGATCCCGGCAGAGTGCGCTCAAAAGCATACGATGTCGTGCTGAATGGCACTGAGCTCGGCGGCGGCAGTATAAGGATACACATGCAGGACCTGCAGCAGAGGATGTTCAGCCTCCTTGGACTTTCAGAGGAGGAGGCCCGGAATAAATTCGGATACCTTCTCGAGGCATTCAAATATGGCGTACCGCCTCATGGCGGCATGGCGTATGGCCTGGACAGGATGATCATGCTTATGGCCGGCAGGAGCAATATCAGGGATGTCATTGCATTCCCGAAGGTACAGAATGCATCGGACCTCATGACAGAAGCGCCTGATGTCGTCGATCCGAAACAGCTGGAGGAACTGCACATCAAGGTTACTGACTGAACCGGGAGGCAGATATGATCGAGGATAACGAAAACATTTCAACATCAGGAGATAAGGGTATTAACGCGGAAAGCGGGGGTAATCCCATATCAGAGAGTACAGAGAAGGCAGGGAGCAGAAAAAAGAGAAACGAAATCCTGGACTGGTTGATGCATATAGCTGTAGCAGTACTTGTGGGTTTTTTCGTAGTTACCTTCGTGGCACAAAGGACGATAGTCCACGATATTTCGATGGAACCCACGCTGACTGAGGGCGACAATGTGCTTGTAGAGAAACTGGGGCCACGGTTTGACTGGCTCGGGAGAGGAGATATCATAGTATTCAGATTTCCCGGGGAGAGCAAGCAGCTGATAAAGAGGCTGGTGGCCATTGAGGGAGACAGGGTAGAGGTCATAGACGGGAAATTGTATGTCAATGGAGAACTGTCGCTGATTGGTCTGCCTGAGGAGCCGGAAACTCCGCAGGGAGATTTGCCTGAATATACGGATCTTACGGTTCCTGAAGGTATGGTATATATATTGGGGGACAACAGATTGAGCAGCCTGGACAGCACTGATTTCGGTCCTATCGACAAAAAGTGGATCACGGGACGCGCCATTTTCCGGTTCTTCCCGTTCAGCAGATTTGGCTGCATCGACTGAGTTGCAGCAGCAACTGACAGTTAGCCTTGCTATTTCAGCATAAGGCCATGTTGCTGTAATATTCGTGTATTTTGGGAGATCAGATGGACAGACTTTTGCATATGGGCCTTGATGTAGGCTCCACAACGGTTAAACTCGTTGTGCTGGACAAAAATGATAAAATAAAGTATAGCAAGTATCAAAGGCATTTTTCAGATATCAGGAAAACCATTTACGAACTTGTTGATGAAACATGTGCCATATTTGATGGTGATGACCTGACAGTGACGCTGACGGGTTCCGGGGGCATTTCAGTGGCGCAGTGGCTTGGGCTTCCCTTCGAGCAGGAGGTAGTCGCGGCTGCAGGAGCAGTTGAGAAGCTCATACCGCATACCGATGTTGCCATCGAGCTTGGCGGTGAAGATGCAAAGATAACTTTTTTCAGGGGCGGTATAGAGCAGCGCATGAACGGAACATGTGCCGGCGGGACAGGCGCGTTCATCGACCAGATGGCGTCACTTCTCGAGACCGATGCCGCCGGACTGAATGAATTGGCAGCAAATCACAAAATCATATATCCGATCGCTGCCAGATGCGGTGTTTTTGCAAAGAGCGATATCCAGCCGCTGCTCAATGAAGGCGCGGCAAAAGAGGATATTGCCGCATCTGTTTTCCAGTCCGTAGTCAACCAGACCATAAGCGGACTTGCATGCGGAAGGCCTATCAGAGGCAATGTGGCCTTTCTTGGCGGTCCTTTGTATTTCCTTTCAGAGCTCCGGAAAAGGTTTATAGAGACATTGAGGCTCAGCGATGAACAGGTGATTTTCCCGGAAAATTCACAGTTGTTCGTAGCCACAGGTGCCGCACTGGCTTCAAAGAAGATGAAGCCTATGAGTTTCAGGACGTTGCGAAGAAGACTGCCTGCCATAAATAAAGCGTCTGTTCAGGAAGTGGAAAGGCTCCAGCCGCTCTTCAGGGATGAGATAGAGCTGGGTGAGTTCAGGCGCAGGCATTCCAGGCATAAAGTCGCCAGAAAGGATCTGGCATCACATCGGGGAGCCTGCTATCTGGGGATCGATGCCGGTTCGACGACAACGAAACTGGCATTGATCGACTCTGAAGGGGCCCTGATGTATTATCACTATGGGAGCAACAGGGGCAGTCCGCTCAAATCTGTTATAAGGGAACTGAAAAAGCTTTATGCCAGGATGCCCGGCGGTACCTGGATAGCCAATTCAACAGTGACAGGTTACGGAGAAGCACTTATCAAGGCGGCTTTACGTGTAGAT
>DGEE01000140.1:7946-8334 GCA_002385815.1 Hungateiclostridiaceae bacterium UBA3934 | reverse complement strand
AAGAAAATCAATCAGTATGGAAACGGCAGTGACACCGTCCACATCATAATCGCCGTAAACAAGTATTCGTTCCCGATTTCCGACAGCCCGGAGAACCCTTTCCACCGCCTTGTCCATCCCATCCATCAGGAAAGGATCATGCAGGCGCGACGCATCCATATCCAAAAAGCTCTTTACATATTCTATGCCCTCAGCACCTGAAACGCCCCGGCTGACAAAAACTTTCGCAAGCAGCCGTGATATCCCGGCGCCTGCCGCCAGCCTGTCCGCTTCCTTCTCATCATATTCCCTGTAGGCCCACAACTTCTGCTGCACGATGATTACCTCTCTCACATATTGAACATTTTCGAGGACCGTCCCCCTTCCGGAGAACCGTCCCCTTTCTGAA
>DGEE01000140.1:2382-7748 GCA_002385815.1 Hungateiclostridiaceae bacterium UBA3934 | reverse complement strand
CCGTCCCCTTTCTGAAGGACCGTCTCCATTCCCGCCATATGAAAAAAGCTCGATGTAATCGAGCTTTTTTTCCGCCAAGTTCAGCCTAGAATCCTTTTTACGATCGCACTGACAACCTTGCCATCGGCTCTGCCTTTCACCTTCGGCATCACCGCCTGCATCACCTTGCCCATGTCTCTTGGTGAGGATGCGCCGGTCTCGTCTACCGTCTGGCGGACAATGGCTTCCAGCTCCTCCTCCGTCAACTGCCGGGGAAGGTATTTCATCAGTGCATTTATCTCAGCCTTCAATTCGTCTGCCAGATCCTGTCTGCCACTCTTTTCGTAATCCGGCAGTACATCCCTTCTCTTCTTTACTTCTTTCGCAATGACATCTATTATACCATCATCATCGAGAGTGATCCTGTTATCCTTTTCGATCTGTAGTATTGCTGCTCTTGCCATCTGGATAGCGTTTTTGCTCACGGCATCCTTTTGCCTCATGGCAACTTTCATATCTTCAAGCAATTGCTCCTTAAGGGACATCCAGCCAGCCTCCTGTGACAAATTGAACGCTAAAACTGCGCAGGATTATTTATGCTTCCTTTTCCTGGCAGCCTCAGACTTCTTCTTCCTCTTGACGCTCGGCTTTTCGTAATGCTCTCTTTTTCTTACTTCAGCCAGAACGCCTGCTTTGGCACACTGACGCTTAAATCTCTTAAGTGCGCTGTCGAGAGACTCGTTCTCTTTTACCCGAACTTCTGACATGTATATCCCTCCCTCCGATGGTAGCAATTGTGCCGTGTATAAGCCGTGTTCATTGCTTCGATTACGTGTGGGAATCAAGCTATGTGTAGCACACAGTATATTATATATTATTCTTCAAAATAAAGTCAATAGAAACGGAGCAAACAGGCCACGGCACGTCCTGTCAGTTTATCTGATCGAAACCGCCTTTGAATACTCTTTCATATCCCCGGGAGTAAGCATGCAGAATTTTTCCTTCACGTCAACGAAATACTCACTCACCATACCCATCCGGGTTTTGTGACTGCCAGGTCCACAGATCCCTGCACATATCTATTACATCTCTCGTGGCTGTCCAGCCCAGTTCCTCAGCAGCCCTGGACGGGTCGGCGTAACTTACCGGTGCATCTCCCGGACGCCTGTCTGCTATCCTGTACGGTATACTGATACCAGTGGCTTCACCAAAAGCGGCCACCATCTCAAGGACACTGGAGCCCTTGCCGGTACCGAGATTGTAAGCGACTGCCCCGGGATTCTCACTGAGTTTCTCAAGAGCCTTCAGGTGCCCGTCGGCCAGATCCATCACATGGATATAGTCCCTGATACAGGTTCCGTCAGGCGTCGGGTAATCGTTCCCGAAAACGCTGAGCTCCTTTAGCTTGCCCACAGCGACCTGCGAAATAAATGGCATCAGGTTATTGGGGATCCCATTGGGATCCTCGCCTATCCTGCCGCTGGGATGGGCTCCCACGGGGTTGAAATATCTGAGCAGTATCACATTCCAACTGTTGTCGGATGCGTAAATATCGCGAAGGATATCCTCTATCATCAGTTTGGTGCGCCCATAGGGGTTAAGTGCACCCAACGGATCGTCCTCACGCAGGGGCATTTTGTCTGTCATGCCGTAAACAGTGGCTGATGAACTGAAAACGATGTTCTTCACACCATTTTTCTTCATGCTCTCAAACAGCGACATGGAGCCTCCGACATTGTTCTGATAATACCTGAGCGGTATGCTCACAGATTCACCTACCGCCTTCAGTCCCGCAAAATGTATGACCGAATCTATATCATATTTCTTAAAAAGATCATCCAGCAGCTCACCGTCAAGGATATCCCCTTTGATAAAATCAAAGTCCTTCCCTGCCAGCTCTCTGATCCTTTTCACAGCCTCCATCTTGCTGTTGGAAAGATTGTCAAGCACTACTATCTCATAGCCTGCTTCCAATAGTTGGACACAGGTATGACTCCCGATATATCCGGCCCCGCCAGTCACCAATACTGCCATTTGATCAACGCCCCCTTCAAAAAAGTCTGAACCCTGCTCTATCCCTGGTCACGAAAACATCGCATCATCTCGCTCCGATAGCTTGATCGCTTTGATTACCAAATCGCTTCCGATAGCTTGATTGCTTCAATGCCGTAATCACTTCAATAACATAATCGCTTCTGATATCTTAAATTATCTTCGGCCCCAGCTTGACACCCGCTATCAAATGATAATGCAGATGGAACACTGTCTGCCCTGCATCAGCACCGCAGTTGTTGATCAACCTGTAGCCCTTGTCCGCAACTCCCAGCTTCTCTGCTATCTTCCCGGCAGCGAGGTGGATATCTCCCATTACTGAAGCATTGCTCTCAGTGAGCTCATTCACATTGGCTATATGAGCCTTGGGGATGATGATAACATGGACAGGTGCCACCGGATTGATATCATTGAATGCCATCACCTTGTCGTCCTCGTATACAACCGTAGACGGCAACTGCCTTTCAACGATCTTGCAAAATACACAATCCTGCATAACGATCCATCCTCCGTTTATTATATTGCTATTCCCATATCGTCATTTTATCTGCGCTTTAGCAGCCTCAGCCGCGAGTCTCAGCGCCTCGTCGATCTTAGACACATCCTTGCCACCGGCCTGTGCCATATCAGGCCTGCCACCGCCACCACCGCCTGCTGCCTTCGCTGCTTCCTTCACTATATTGCCGCAGTGGATCCCGCGTGCGACCGCATCCTTTGTTGCCATGGCCACAAAGCTGACCTTTCCTCCAAGAGCTGAAGCCAGCACCACTACACCAGTACCCGCCTTGCTTCTGAGGCTTTCACATGTGTTGCGCAGCGCTTCCATATCAAGCTGATCGAACCTTCCCGTTACGATCCTGACTCCGTCGACATCTTCGGCATTTTCAAGCACCTCGTCAAAGGAACTGCTGGCCAGTTTTGCCTTCAACTGCTCTATTTCCTTCAGAGCCGCCTTCAATTCGGCACTGATGGTTTCCACTCTCCTCAGGCTTTCCTGCGGAGTCGTTTTCAGAACCGATGCGATGTTTTCCAGTTTTTCTTCCACTTCATCATAGTAGACCAGAGCACCCTTACCGGTAAGTGCCTCTATCCTTCTTACGCCGGCTGCCACTCCGCCTTCACTGACTATCTTGAAAAGTCCGGCCTGGGCAGTCGATTTCAAATGGGTCCCGCCGCAGAGCTCAGTGCTGTACTCTCCTGCCTGCACGACCCTGACGATATCGCCATATTTCTCTCCGAAAAGTGCTATCGCCCCTATCCTGTTGGCCTCATCCACGGGCATTTCCCGGACCAGCACCTCAAGATCGTCAAGTATCCTGGCATTGACCTCTTCCTCCACCTGTTTGATTTCTTCCTTTGTCATGGCAGAAAAATGGCGGAAGTCAAATCTCAGCCTGTCAGGCTCCACCAGCGAACCGGCCTGGGTCACATGATCGCCCAGAACATTTCTCAATGCCTTGTGCAAAAGGTGTGTCACAGTATGGTTCCTGGCAATGGCAAGCCTGCGCTCCACATCGATAGTCGCAGTCACCGGTGTACCCTTTTCTATGATGCCTTCCTCAACAATGCCGCTATGGAGATACAAACCTTCACCAGTCTTGTTGCAGTCATTGACTCTGACCTTCCCATCCTTTCCGGCTATCACACCGGTATCGGCTACCTGTCCGCCGCTTTCAGCATAAAACGGCGTTCTGTCAAGGATGATGGTCACTTCCTCGCCCTTCTGGGCACTGTCCACCTGCTCACCATCAAGGATGATATACAGTATCTTACTTTCGGATGAATAGCTCTCATATCCGACGAACTCAGTACTGAGATCTTCTTCTATCCCTGCGGCCAGGTCCTGCCCCCATGCAGATATCTCCTTGTTTTTGATAGCCATGCGGGCTTTGTTCTTCTGCTCCTCCATCTCGGCTCTAAATCCCTGTTCATCTACAGTCAGTCCCGCTTCCTCTGCTATCTCCCTGGTCAGATCCAGCGGAAAACCGTAGGTGTCATGCAGCTTGAATGCCATATCGCCCGGCAATACATCCTTTTTCTCCAGCTTGAGCTCAGCAATCATTGCATTAAGGATGGCAATGCCCTGGTCTATAGTAGCTGCAAAACGATCCTCCTCTGTCTTTATCACCTTGCAAATGTATTCTTCCTTCTCAGCCAGCTCAGGATATGCTTCGCTGGACTCACGGATAACTACCTTCGCCACATCATGCAGGAAGGGGCCTTCGATGCCAAGCAGCCTTCCATGTCTGGCAGCCCTTCTGAGGAGTCTCCTGAGAACATAGCCTCGTCCTTCGTTGGAGGGCAGTATTCCATCCGAAACCATCATCGTGGTACTTCTGATATGGTCAGTTATGACCCTGATGGACACGTCATCATCGCCCTCACCATACATGACGCCGGCCTTATTGCATACATATTCCAAAATGCGCCTTATGGTATCGACTTCAAAGAGGTTCTCAACATCCTGCATGATAACTGCAAGACGCTCCAGTCCCATCCCGGTGTCGATATTCCTCTTCTCCAGCTTCGTATATGTGCCATCCTCCTGTCTGTTGAACTGCGTGAACACCAGGTTCCAGAACTCTATATACCTGTCACATTCACATCCAACAGTACAGTCAGGCTGTCCGCAGCCTCTCTCCGGGCCTCTGTCGAAATAGATCTCAGAACAGGGACCACAGGGACCTGTACCGTGCTCCCAGAAGTTGTCCTCCTTCCCCATTCTGAAAATGCGCTCCGGGGCAATACCCACATCCCTGTTCCATATCTCGAATGCTTCTTCGTCTTCCTCGTATATGGAAACATAGAGCCTGTCCCCCGGCATTCCCATGACCTCAGTGACAAACTCCCAGGCCCACTGGATCGCTTCTTTTTTGAAGTAATCGCCAAACGAAAAATTGCCCAGCATTTCAAAGAATGTGCCATGTCTCGCTGTCTTGCCCACATTCTCGATATCCGGCGTCCTTATGCATTTCTGACACGTCGTGATCCTGTTGCGGGGAGGCTTCTCCGCGCCGGTGAAATACGGCTTAAGCGGCGTCATCCCGGCATTTATCAGCAAAACACTCGGGTCATTGTGCGGCACCAGCGAAAAGCTGGGCAGACGTAAATGGTCCTTGCTTTCAAAGAATCTCAAAAACTGTTCTCTAATCTCGTTCAATCCCATTTTTTTCATATGGTTCATCCTCAATTCCGTATCATGCGTTTCTCAGTATTTATATAGTCGACCAAAAATATCATTTTGATAATTTAAAATAATAATATAAAAGAAGCCCGGAAGTGTCAAGGAAACGATTGACTTTTGAGGCTGATAAAGGCTGGCGTTTCAGAGGGTT
>DGEE01000140.1:0-2211 GCA_002385815.1 Hungateiclostridiaceae bacterium UBA3934 | reverse complement strand
AAACGAGGAGCCATTCAGTGTATGAATAATTTCCTTATCTATAAGCTCCGGAATATCGGGACTCAGAAACACCTCAACGCCGGGATATATGCTGATACTGAGACCTGCTTCAGCTGCAGCCTCCCTCAGTTCCCTGGTCTTGCGTTCGATTGTAGCAGCATCGTTCTCCATTGACCCCGATACATAGTGCGTCGTGGCTATAATATGCTCCGTACCGAGCATCTCCGCCATCTTCAGCATCTTAAGGGCGGTATCAGTATTGTCTGCACCATCATCCAGAGCAGGAAGGATATGCGAATGTATGTCAGCAAACAAAGCAATTCCTCCTGTGATCACATTTCCGGCTCGTTCTGAAACAGGCTGCCCGCCTTTATCGCTCCAGTGTCCGGCTTTGATGTACGAGAACCTCTCTTTATGCTTTTTCTTTTGCCCTTCGTCTTTCCGTCTTCACCGTAATAATAATCATGGTAATAGTAATAATTGCTGCCGACATTCCGGTCAAGTTGGTTAAGAACGACTCCAAGTATGTTGGCATTCACCTTTTCCAGAAGCTCCTTCGTTAGTCTGAGGGAGCCTATCTTTACATGACCTGCGTATGCCACCAGTATCGTGCCGTCCACAAAGGTCGAAATGACGGCAGCATCAGTAACACTTCCGACAGGCGGAGCATCCAGAAAAACGATGTCATAATCCTGCTTCACCTTTTCCATAAACTCTCTCATCGTCCTGGATGAAAGCAGTTCTGAAGGATTGTGGGGTATGGTGCCGCATGTAAGTATCTCAAGGTTCGGTACGTCACAATCCTGCACATAATCTCTATAATCACCATGCTCTATCAGCAAATTGGTGAGCCCCTTCGTGTTCGGTATTACGAATACCTTGTGCAGCTTCGGCTTTCTCATGTCAGAATCGATGAGCAGAACCCTGCAGCCTGCCTGCGCAAACGTAACAGCCAGATTGACGATGGTAGTGGTCTTGCCCTCTACAGGACCGGAGCTTGTCACAACGATGGTTTTCATGGGCTTGTCAACGCCCGAATACTGTATGTTTGTCCTGAGTACCCTGTATGCTTCCGATACGGGGGATTTGGGATCACAATGTGTAACTACGACATTAGCATCGAGCATATTCAAGCCCTCCTTCCTTTTCTGCTGAACACGGGTATGGTGCCTATGACGACAAAGCCAGTATGCTTTAGCACATCCTCGGGAGTCTTGACCGTATCATCCAGGAACTCTATGAGGAATACCAGTCCGAAGCCTGCCATCAGGCCAAGTAAAACTCCAACCGCATAATTTACCCGCTTCTGTGGAGAAACAGGCAGCTCCGGCAGCTCAGCCGTGTCGATGATCTGCACGTTTTCTATCTGCATTATATCCGCTACTTTTCTCCTGAAAACTTCAGCCACAGTATTAGCAATGTCCATTGCCATCTGCGGATCCGAATCCTTTACAGTAATCTCGATCACCCTTGTCGTATCCTTCTGGTCAACCATAATCTTGTCAGACACCTCTTCGGCACTCATTCCAAGTCCCAGTTCATCCAGGACCTCATATGCGACAAGCCTGCTTTTTGCTATCTCACGGTAATCGAGTATCAGACTCGAGCCCAGGTTCAGGTCCGCGGTCTCGATGCCGAACTGATCCGTGTTTTTGCCGACATATAAAGTAGTGCTGGCATTGTACAGCGGCACGGCAAAAAAGTTCGTCCGGATATAGACTGCGGCACCGAATACGACTGCAAAAACAAGGATAATCCACCATCTTCTCACTAACATCCCGAAAATATCTTTTATGGAGATTTCAGTCATAGTCCCCTCCACAATTACCCTTTTTAACATTAAATTAATGTATATGGTATTATTTGTCAATAGGTAATCATTGGCATTAACTCAACATTTTGTTTTCACTGTGACCGCCAGCTTTCAGACATATCTCAGAAGCAAAAACCTGTCCCCAGGGATTTTTAAGGCTCCCGTGCCGCACGCTCCACCAGCTCCGCTGTGACGACCAGCCTGTGAGAATGCACATAATGAGGCGTGCATGTAATTAAGGAAATGATGTTCTCATCGACATTGCTCTTCAAGACAGAGACATCCTCAGGTTCCACCACGACCTTGCCTGTCACCGTATATTTAAGTATCTCATTCTTCGTAATGATAGTGACTTCATCGCCTGTATCCAACTCGTCAAGCCTTCTGAACAGTTTCTT
>DGEE01000077.1 GCA_002385815.1 Hungateiclostridiaceae bacterium UBA3934 | reverse complement strand
ATGTCATCTTTTATTTCAGGACAGGTTTTGGTCGTTGACGGAAAGACAATAATTTAGCGGAAGCCAAAGGAGGAAAGCTTAGTGATAAATCTCAGAAAATATGTTAAGGCCTTTACAGACACATTTGGGATTGCAGAAGACCAGGTGAAGGCATTAGAGTATCAATCAATTGTGCAGTGGGATTCCGTAGGACATATGAGATTGATTGCAGCAGTTGAAGATACATTCGGAATAATGATGGAAACCGATGATATAATCGATTTCAGCTCATTTGAGAAGGGTAAGGAAATACTCAAGAAATATAATGTAGCAGTCGAGTAAGATATCTGCTGAATACTCTTCAGGGAGTGTGAACACAATTAACTTTTTTGATGATATTGGTGTGTATTCTGATAATACCGCAATCATTACTGAAGATGGGGAGCAGATTTCATACAGGGCTTTGCTGAACGCGGCTGATGAGATTGCATCCTTTATCCCGGCACGCAAGATCGTTTTTCTGGTATGCAGAAACACATTTCAGTCTGTAGCTGCTTATATCGGTTTTCTGCGGAAAAGGGTCATCCCGGTCCTTTTAAGTCCGGACATTGACCGATCATTATTAGGCGATTTGCTGGAGAGCTACAAGCCTGGTTATATATGCTGTCCTGTCGGCTGGAATGAAGATGGCGAGCAGATATATCAAAATAACGGCTATGTGCTTGTCGGTACCGGGTATGATGTGTCAGTAGAGCCGAACCTTCAATTAGCCCTTCTGCTTACTACTTCCGGCAGTACGGGCAGTCCGAAGCTTGTAAGACAATCCTATGTCAACATAGAATGTAATGCCGCTTCTATCGTAGAATACCTGAAGATTACTGCCGATGAAAGGCCTATTACGACATTGCCGATGCATTATACTTATGGGTTGTCCATAATCAACAGCCACTTGCTGGCAGGAGCTTCAATGATTATGACAGATGCGACATTACTGGAAAAGAAATTCTGGCAGCTGCTCAAATCTCAGAACGCTACCAGTTTTGGCGGTGTGCCGTATACGTATGAGATGCTCAGAAAACTTAGATTTGACAGAATGGAGCTTCCAAGCCTGCGGTATATAACACAGGCGGGAGGAAAACTGGCAAAAGAGATGTGCTCCTTTTTCGCATCTGCCTGCAGGGAGAAAAATATAAAATTTATCGTGATGTACGGACAGACAGAAGCTACTGCGCGAATGTCTTATCTTCCATGGGAGTTTGCTGAAACTAAGGCAGGAAGTATCGGCATCGCCATACCTGGCGGGGAGTTCAGCCTGATCGACGAGAACGGGCAAATTATCGAAGAAAGCGATAAGATCGGGGAACTTGTCTACCAGGGCAGAAATGTAACGCTTGGTTATGCTTTGAATTATCACGATCTGGAAAAAGGCGATGAGAACAATGGCGTGCTTCATACGGGAGATATTGCACAAAGGGACAGCGACGGTTTTTATTATATAGTCGGCAGGAAAAAGCGATTCCTGAAAATGTTCGGGAACCGTGTTAATCTGGATGAAATGGAAAGCATGCTGAATAAAGCCGGGTTTGCATGTGTATGCGCAGGTTCGGACGATAACATGAAAATATATGTCACCAGCGGGCAGAAAACCGATGAAGTAAAAGATTTTGTCGTTGAGAAAACGCATCTGAATCCGGCGGGATTTACTGTAAAACAGATCAGCGAAATACCCCGTAACGAGGCAGGCAAAGTGCTTTACAGCAAACTGGAGGAGTTGTATGGTGAATTATGAAGAAATGCTTAATATACCACCTTACTCACTCGACAGGAATAAGAAGCATGAATTCCTGACAGAGCAGCTGAGTATTTTGACCAGGCATCATTACGATAACTGTCCTGAGTATCGGAAAATTATCGATGCATTCAGCTTTGATGTGAATTGCATAAAGAGTTATTACGATATCCCTTTTTTGCCTGTGAGGCTTTTTAAGGAATATGATCTGCTGAGCGTTCCGCGGGGAAATATAATAAAGACAATGATGTCCTCAGGAACTACTGGCCAGAAGGTTTCAAAAATATACCTTGATAAAGAGACTTCACTAAACCAGACGAAAACGCTGGTGAAGATCGTTTCATCGTATATTGGCGCAAAAAGGCTTCCTATGATTGTGATCGATACATCTGCGGTACTGAAGGACCGCAATATGTTTTCTGCCCGTGGAGCCGGCATTTTGGGTTTTTCTGTGTTCGCGAGGGATCGGATATTCGTTCTTGATGAAAATATGGATCTCAATATCGATGGAATGGTTCAATTCCTACGGAAATATGAGGGCGAGGATATTCTGCTTTTTGGGTTTACTTATATGATATGGCAGCATTTTTACAATAAGCTGAAGGAACTGGATTTCAGCCTGGATTTATCCAGAGGCATCATGATGCATGGCGGTGGGTGGAAGAAACTGCAGGAGCAGGCAATATCGCCTGCCGGGTTCAAAGAAGCCCTGCATCAGATTTGCGGGATAAACAGGGTATATGACTATTATGGGATGGTCGAGCAGACCGGAACTGTTTATATTGAGTGTGAATGCGGGCATTTGCATTCAAGCATCTTTTCAGATGTTATAATTCGTCGCAGCTCTGACTTCGGCATAGCTGATTTTGGTGAAAAGGGCATTGTTGAGGTCGTTTCGATCCTGCCGGTATCATATCCCGGACATGTACTGTTGACAGAGGATGAGGGCATTATTATAGGTGAAGATAACTGTGCCTGCGGCAGGAAGGGGAAGTACTTTAAAATTACAGGACGTATAAAGAACGCGGAAATCAGGGGGTGCAGCGATACCTATGCCGATAGATTCAAATAAAGTGGAATATTTGTGCCATAACGGCGTACCTTTTGAGAAAATGAAGAATGTAAAACCCCTCAGACCTTTTGCTGACGAGGTGATTTCGTTTCTTTCCGCGCTTTCGCAGGAATTGTTCAGGAACAAAACCAGTAAAGTTTACCCGGAAATAGTGACGTTTGCGTTTTACTGCCGCAAGGCAAACCTGGAAAATGAGAGAAAGAAATACCTGGACTGTATGGAGAACCATATTGGGCGTGGATTGACGTTCCATATAGCGCCTTCGAATGTCCCAATAAACTTTGCTTACAGCATGGTGGCAGGTCTTTTGAGCGGGAACGCCTGTATAGTACGTGTATCGTCAAAGCCTTTCCCGCAAACAGATATAATATGCAATGCGATGAACAGTGTGCTGTCTTCTGATGAACATAGTAAAATGAAAGAGTTTATCTCTGTTATCCGGTATGAGAGGGACACTGAAGTTACCTCCTATTTATCTGCTTTATGTAATGTGAGGATCATCTGGGGCGGAGATGAAACTATAAATGGAATCAGAAAATCGCCAATTTCACCTCGTGCCTATGACATAACTTTTGCTGACAGGTACTCTGTTTGTGTAATTAAAGCAAAAGAATACCTGGTCCAGAGCAATTATCAAAAAACAGCAGATGCTTTCTATAATGACACTTACCTGTTTGATCAGAATGCATGCTCTTCACCGCATTTGATAGTATGGGTCGGAACAGATGATGATATTGAGAAGGCAAAAGATATATTCTGGGACACTTTATATTCTTGTGTTAAGCAGAATTATAAAGTAGAAGCTGCTACTGCTGTGGATAAGCTGATGACATTCTGCAGATGTGCCATCGATATCGGACCCGTCAAGCGGGAACGCATGAATGATAATCTTGTCAGCAGAATCAGCGTCAGCCGTCTGACTAGCGATATACATGAGTATCGTTGTCCTGGAGGTTGTTTTATTGAGTATAGTGACGTAAACTTGGACTCATTGGCTGGCATTGTTAATGAAAAATATCAAACTATGACTTATATCGGATTTGAACCGGAAGAACTAAAAAATTGGGTCATGGCAAATGGTCTGAAAGGTATAGATCGTATCGTGCCCGTAGGGAAATCATCTGATTTCTCACTGATATGGGATGGTTATGATCTGATT
>DGEE01000085.1:5094-7184 GCA_002385815.1 Hungateiclostridiaceae bacterium UBA3934 | reverse complement strand
CATGATCATCAGGGGCGGTGAAAATATATATCCCAAGGAGATAGAGGACTTTATCTATACTCACCCCAAGGTCAGCGATGTCCAGGTGATAGGGGTGCCTGACAAGCAGTACGGCGAGGAAATCATGGCCTGCGTGATACTGAAAGAGGGGGTCACAATGACAGAAGACGAACTGAAGGAGTTCTGCCGCGAAAACATGGCGAAACATAAAACACCCCGTTATGTGGCATTTGTGGATGAGTTCCCGATGAATGCTGCCGGCAAAATACTCAAATACAAGATGCGTGAATGGGCAATCGAAAAGCTGAATCTGCAGGATGCCAGCAAAATCGTCACAGCCTGAGCCATGCATATAATTGCATGATATGCATGCTGATCGGTTGATTGTTTGCAAAAATTGCTATAAAATAATGGTATCGTCGGATCGAAGGATGATACCATGAAACGAGTCAAGCAGGAATTCACCAGCCGACAGCACATGATCAGCAGAGATTTTGAATTTTATCATTACAAGGATGAACACCCGGTCGAGGTGGAATACCACAACCACCTCTTCTATGAGGTGTTTTCCTTTGTTTCAGGCGATGTTACATATATAGTCGAAGGTAAATCCTACAGGCTGAAGCCCGGCGATATAGTGCTGATCAACAACAGGGAGCTCCACAAAACGGTGGTGAAGCCCGGGAAGACATATGAGAGGTATGTTTTATGGATAGATCCTGACTTCATCAGGAGCCTGGGCGAGGATACGGATCTGACCATGTGCTTCGAACACTCTGCACTTAGAAATTACAATGTGCTGAGACCGAGGGCGGAGTATAACATAATGATAAAAAACACGATGACATGTCTGCAAAATGCCATCTTCAGTGAAGGCTACGGGAACAATGTACTTAAAAAGGTTTATCTGACGGAGCTTCTGGTCTATCTGAACCGTGCTTTTCTTGATAACCAGGACGACGAGATAGAACTGGATGTGGTTTACGATGAAAAGATCGGCAACGTGATGAGCTATATAAATGACAATCTGCACGAGAATCTGTCCCTTGAATCTCTGGCAGGCAGGTTTTATACGAGCAAATACCACCTTCTGAGGCAATTCAAAAAGCACACAGGGTATACCATATATCAGTATATACGCAAAAAGCGCCTGATCATGGCAAGGATGCTTCTGAAAGACGGTCTCAGGGTAACCGAGGTCTACCAGAGATGCGGCTTTGGAGACTATTCGAACTTCATCCGGTCCTTCAGGAAAGAGTTCGGCCATCCGCCCGGACATTATAAAAATCACGGCGATGCGAAATGACCCATTTTGTGAGACATTGTCTGTTTTCTTTTCGTATTGTATGAGAAAATATAATTTATGAATATATTGAGGTATAATTATTTCATTGGGATTTTGCTCCAGGCAATATTCCGGAAATGAACCGATGCCGAATACAATACTTATGGAAGTGAATCGATCGTGAAACATTATCTGACGGAAACATCGGATGTACTGAAATCACTGGAGACCAGCAGAAGAGGGATAGATCCGAAACAGGCAGCGGAGCGACTTGAAGAGCATGGTAAGAATAAACTGGTGGAAACCCGCAAAAAGACAATTTTTCAGAGACTCATCGATCAGCTGAAGGATCCCATGGTCATTATATTGATAGCTGCTGCGGCGGTATCGGGAGTCGTTGGTGAAATGGCAGATGCAGCTGTCATTCTTGTGGTGGTGATACTCAATTCCATACTTGGGGTCGTACAGGAAGGAAAGGCTGAAAAAGCCATTGAAGCTCTTGCGAGACTGTCATCGCCTTTTACGAGGGTCAGAAGGGGCGGCCATGTGATGCAGATAAAGTCTGAGGAACTGGTGCCGGGCGACATAGTCCTGCTGGAAGCAGGGGATGCCGTTCCTGCAGATATGAGACTGATCGAAGCTTCCAGCCTCAGGATCGAGGAAGCCTCCCTTACAGGCGAATCGGTGCCGGTGGAAAAAGACACGGCGGCTATAGCGGCAGAAACCAGTGATGTACCGCTGGGTGACAGGCGCAATATGGCGTATATGGGTACGAATGTGGTTTACGGGCGCGGCGAAGGTGTTG
>DGEE01000085.1:0-4962 GCA_002385815.1 Hungateiclostridiaceae bacterium UBA3934 | reverse complement strand
GCAGGACTTAGCCGTATACTCAGCATATGTGTTCTTGGAATCAGCGTTTTCATATTCCTGTTCAGTGTGCTGCGTAACGGAGGATTTTCAGGCGGATTGGTGCTGGATATGTTCCTGCTGGCTGTCAGTCTTGCTGTAGCTGCGATACCTGAAGGCCTCGTGGCAGTAGTGACGGTGGTGCTGTCGATCGGCGTTACCAGGATGTCGAGGCGCAATGCGATAATAAGGAGACTGACTGCAGTCGAAACACTGGGCTGCACACAGGTCATATGCTCTGACAAGACAGGTACTTTGACGCAAAACAAAATGACAGTGACAGAT
Source organism: Hungateiclostridiaceae bacterium UBA3934 (assembly GCA_002385815.1). Lineage (GTDB taxonomy): Bacteria > Bacillota > Clostridia > Acetivibrionales > DTU013 > DTU013. Next base: position 4,641 of record DGEE01000085.1, on the reverse strand, counting down.
ACATTCGGGAATACTGAAAGGCTTACCATATCCATGGCACTGTGCAATGATGCTCAGTTGACGGAGGACAGGAGCGATGTGATCGGGGAGCCTACAGAATGTGCTCTGGTGGCATTTGCCTATAAGGAGGGGCATGACAAATCAGAGCTTGAAAAAAGCATGCCCAGGGTTGCTGAAGCTCCATTTGATTCCGTGAGGAAGATGATGTCTACGGTGCACAGGGAACCTTCGGGCAGATATGTCCAGTACACCAAGGGCGCGCCGGATGAACTGCTCAGCAAATGCAGCCACATGCTTTCAGGAGACGAAGTGGTGCCTCTGACCGGGGAATTGCGCGGGATGATACTTGCTGAAAACAGAAAAATGGCGGCGAAGGCACTCCGCGTGCTCGGATCAGCAATGAGGGAAATGGATGTACTGCCTGAGACTATCTCGCCGGAAACACTGGAAAATGACATGGTTTTCATCGGTCTGGCCGGTATGATCGATCCGGTGCGACCGGAGGTCAGCGATGCCATAAATGAATGTCGCTCTGCCGGTATTAGGCCTGTGATGATAACAGGCGATCACCGTGACACGGCTGTTGCCATAGCAAAAGAACTGGGCATCATCTCTGATGAAAGCCAGGCAATCACCGGCAGCGGACTTGACATGATACCAGATGAGGAGTTTATCAGGGATGTCGGGAAATATGCCGTTTATGCGCGTGTCCAGCCTGAGCACAAAGTGCGCATTGTGGAGGCATGGAAAAAGAACGGCATGATTACGGCGATGACCGGTGACGGAGTCAACGACGCACCGGCTCTCAAAACTGCCGATATCGGCGTAGGCATGGGGATAACGGGGACAGATGTATCGAAGAACGTTTCTGATATGGTACTGGCCGATGACAACTTTGCCACCATCGTACATGCAGTGAAGGAAGGGCGAAGGATCTATGACAACATCAGAAAAGCGATACAATTCCTGCTTTCTGCCAACCTGAGTGAGGTAGTGGCACTGTTTGCGGCCACATTGCTGAATTTCAGGCTGTTCGCCCCGATCCATATATTGTGGATAAACCTGGTGACAGACACATTCCCCGCCATTGCCCTGGGCATGGAGGAAGCAGAGCCGGATGTCATGAAAAAACCGCCCCGAAAAGCCGGTGAGAGCATTTTCGCCGGTGGGTTGGCAGCGGGGATCATCTATCAGGGTATTGCCGTTGCGATACTGACGCTGATTTCGTTCTGTATAGGCAGACGGCAGTCCCAGATCACCGGAATGACCATGGCGTTTTTGACACTTTCGCTATGTGAGGTATTCCATTCGATCAACATGAGGTCGAGGGTGAAATCGATATTCAGCCTCAAAACACACAACAAATATCTTACCGGTGCAATGGTCCTGTCACTGGTATTGACGCTGGCGGTCATATATATACCCGGTGCAAACACCGTTTTCCGTCTGACCGCTCTTAAGGCAACCGACCTTCTCACAGGTACAGGGCTGGCACTGATGATAATCCCTGTTGTGGAAATGGTGAAATTGGCAATGTCATATACGGCGGCATACAAAAGAAGGATTGGGGGCAGCAAAATATGAACTGGTTCAGAAGATTCATGACAGGAAGATACGGGGCCGATCAGCTTTCACTGGCACTGCTGGTGATGGCGGTCGTCTTATCGATAACAGTGAGGCTCATCGGGATCCCGTATTTGTCGCTGATCGTATACATACCGTTGGGTTTGTGTATTTTCAGGATGCTGTCTAAAAACATAAAGAGAAGGAGCATGGAAAACTATAAATTTTACATGCTCACCAGCCGTGTCCGCAGGTGGTTCGGAAAAATACAGCGGCGCATGGCAGAATCGAAAACTCACAGGTTTTTTAAATGTCCTGACTGCAAGGCAGAGCTGAGGCTTCCGAAGGGCAAAGGGAAGATCGTCATCACATGCCCGAAGTGCAGGCATGAATTCATGAGAAAAACATGATCTGAAGAGGCAGGGCTTGCCTGCAGGACTGCCGCAGCACCGGAGGTCTCTGCGGGCAAAAACACAGTATAGTATAGCACGGCAGATAATTCAGGGTCCGGAACAAGACCAGTATCATTTAAATGAAAGTTGGTGGGGAAATGACAGAGCTGCTGCTGAAGCTCTTTGTGAAGGGCCACAGGGACACCTCCGATGCACGCGTGCGTGAGTCATACGGAAAGCTCTCGGGTATTACAGGGATAGTGATCAATCTTCTGCTGTTCACAATAAAAATAATAGCAGGTACTCTGGCGGGCAGCATTTCCATAATCGCAGACGCGGTCAACAACCTGTCTGATTCCGGATCATCCGTCGTGACCCTGATAAGCTTCAAAATTTCGGGGAAACCCGCAGATGCCGGGCATCCATATGGCCATGCGAGGATGGAATATGTTTCAGGACTGATAGTGTCGATAGCAGTTATGTTCCTGGGACTGGAGCTGCTCCTGAATTCGGTCCGCAAGATCCTGAAACCCCAGGAACTGGTTTTTTCATGGCTCGTGGTCTCCATCCTTATCATTTCGATATTGCTGAAGCTCTGGCTTTGCATTTTTTACGGAAAACTGAGTCGGGCCATAAGATCCGAAGCGATCAGCGCTGCCATGATAGACAGCAGGAACGATATCCTTGCCACTGCTGCAGTGTTCGTTGCTTTGCTGGTTTCCAAATTTACCGGCTTCAATACTGACGGCTGGATGGGTGCTGCAGTTGCCATTTTCATAACCATATCCGGTATAAAACTCATAAAGGATACGGTAAGCCCACTGCTTGGCACGGCCCCTTCAAAAGAGATGGTGGACCGTATCTACAGGAAGATCATGAGTTATGATGGCATAGTCGGACTGCACGATCTGACTGTACACAACTACGGCGTGGACAAATATTTCGCTTCAGTGCACTGCGAAGTGTCCGCTGACCAGGACATATTGGTCGGCCATGATATCATAGACAACATAGAGCGGGACTTTCTGGAAGATCTCGGCATACATCTGGTCATACATCTGGATCCTGTCATAACTGACGACGAAAGGATAAATAACCTGAAGTCAAAAGTGGATTCGCTGATCAAAGAAATATCGCCTGAGATCAGCATCCATGATTTCCGTGTTTTTTTCGGCATCACCCATTCAAAGCTCATATTTGACGTGGTGGTCCCCTTTGATTTCAAATATGATGATGAAGAACTTATTGAAATCATTTCGGGAAAAATCAGCGGAATAGATGAGAGTTACCGTGCAGTTATAACGGTGGATCATCATTATGTGCCTGATTTCCATAAATAGCTGTTTTGGATTATGTAAATATGAAGCAACATAAAATCATTTTTTATGCAAACATTATATATATTCCTGTTCATCGATGATTATGCAACTCTTTTAATTTTTAACGCAAATAAATAAAGATTATGTACACAGAATAGTACGGGAGGTGTTGAAATGAAAACATCATTTAAAACAGCCTTATGTACTGTTCTGATGTTATGCCTCATCGGCACGATGCTTGCCGGCTGTGCTCAGACAGGTCAGGAATGGGCGCGGGATCCCAACGGCCTCAATAACGGCATGAACAATGATACACAGTATCAGGGATACGGCAACAACCTTGTGGGAGGCAGGTACGGCAACAACCTGATGGGGATGGACAGGAACAACACTGGGCAAAATGGCATCTTCGGCGGGAATACAACAGGTACGAACCGCTGGAGCATAGCCAGGGATGGGACGATCAGCAATACGCCCGGCAATACCATAGGATCAAACAGCACCACAGGTAATGGGATGCCTGGCACCGGAATAGCCAACAGGATCGGCGGGAATGACAGCCGGAGGGCGTCGCTGATAGAAAGTCAGTTGAAGAAAACCGGCGGTATCGGCGATTGTGTGGTCCTTGTGAATGGGGATACTGCAGTGGTAGGCCTGAGGAACAACGGTGCTGGTTCAGCCAATATGTCCAGATTGAGGGCCAGTATCGAGAAAAGGGTGAAGCAGATCGACAGTTCTGTCAGAAAGGTTATGGTGACCGATTCGCAGGACATGCTGACCCGTATGAGCAGACTGGGTACAGTCGGGGACAGCAATGGGATGGCAAACAATTTCATGGATGAATTTGATGACTTGATCAACAATATCAGCCGCTCCATGCGGTAGCAGCGGACAGGACTGTGCGGCGACGATCGGCATGTTCCCGCACGACGGTAACGGCAGCGTGTTTTAGTACAGCAGCAACGGTCGGTATTGTCCAACACGACGGCGGCAACATGAGGAAATCGGCGGCCGGGTAATTGCAGGTAGTACCTGCAATTACTTTTGCCGCTGATACGATATTGTATGGATATTGAAGAATGATGCAATATATGTTATTATGATTCAGTTGTATGGCCAATGACTGGGAGGCAGGCTTGAACTGATGGGTATACTTGAATTGCTTTTTGTGGCTGTCGGGCTTTCGATGGATGCGTTTGCTGTCGCAATATGCAAAGGTTTGTCGACCAGGGAACTCAAGGTAAGCCATGCAGCTATAACAGGCTTGTTTTTTGGGGGATTCCAGGCATTTATGCCCCTGGCAGGATATCTGGTCGGTACCCAGTTCAAGGATTACATAATAGCGGTGGATCACTGGATCGTGTTTG
>DGEE01000157.1 GCA_002385815.1 Hungateiclostridiaceae bacterium UBA3934 | reverse complement strand
CAGGATACTGCAATTTTTGAGAACATAAAGGCAATAGCTGACGATACAACAGAGATATACTCAGCTATAATATTATTAGCGGTACCAGGATAATTTTACATAGCCGCTGTCTGACATAGACAGGCAAAAACCTAAAACAGGGCGAATAAGCCGGTCAGGCAACGTTTACATAACAAATATTTACTGGAGGTCATGCATATGGTCGGTTACAAAAACTTTGAAATCGCGATTTATTTCTCAACCAGATGCCTTGAAAGCATAACAACTATTGAGGAGTTTGAAAAAGAATTCAGTTTCCTTGAGAAGCATCTGAAGATATCCAAGGTTTACCTGGAGACCCACAGAGATGACATGGACATGTCTGAGGATCTGCTCAGGTCTGTCAAACAGTTTTTCGAGAATAAGGGCATAAAAGTGGCAGGGGGCATCACTCCGACACTTTTCAGAAGCTACAGGAACAAGCCCCTTATCGATGAAACAGGCATACGCGGTTGCGGCGGGACAGTGATAGGGAAAAAAGCCGCTTTGCAGCCCAAACCTGAAAAAGGCATCCTGACCACATGGTCCACAATGTGCTTCACTGATGAGGCCGTCAGGCAGAAGATGAAGGAAGTGTCTGAATTTACTGCTTCGATTTTCGATGAATTCATCCTGGACGACTTCTTTTTCACAGACTGCACCTGCGAATCCTGCATCAGTGCAAAGGGCGACAGGAGTTGGGAGCAGTTCAGGCTTGATCTTATGACAGAAGTTGCAGAGAACCTTGTCATCAAGCCGGCAAAAAAGATCAACCCTGACTGCAAGGTCATAATCAAGTATCCCAACTGGTATGAAGCATTCCAGGAAACAGGCTACAACACAGAAACACAGCCATTGATGTTCGATGGGATATATACCGGCACAGAGACCAGGGATACGGATCATTCGATGCAGCATCTTCCCCGCTACGGGAGCTATTCGCTCATGAGATGGATGGAAAACATCAAGCCGGGCGAAAACGGAGGAGGCTGGATAGATCCGGGTCAGGGCATACATAATCTGGCCTATTATCTCGAACAGGCACATCTGACCCTGTTCGCAAAAGGCCGCGAGTTGATGCTGTTCTGCTACACATGGACCGTCGACAGCGTATTTATCCCGCCGCTTGGTTTTGAGCTGGAAAAGCTCGACAATATACTCGGTGAAGCGGGTGAGCCTGTCGGTCTGCCCGTATATGAACCGCATCATGCATATGGAGAAGAGCATCTGTACGACTATCTGGGCACAGCAGGTCTCGCATTCGAGCCGACACCCGCCTTCCCCCAAACTGATAAGCTGATATTGCTTACAGCAAACAGCGCCAGGGATGCAAATGTGCTGAACAAAATGAAAGAGCATATGTTCAGAGGCGGCGACATCTGCATCACTTCAGGTTTCCTCGGAGCGATGCAGGGGAAAGGCATCGAAGAGTTCACATCTGCCCGTCTGACCAACGGCAGGGTATATGCGCGGGATTACTCCATAGGCGGCTTCGGCTCAGTGTTTAACGGCGAATTCTACGGCAGGGATGAAGTGCTGCTTCCCATCGTAAAGTATATGAACAACTCCGCCGACTGCCTGATTGCACTGCGCAAATACGACAACAACTTCCCTGTGCTCCTCAGGAACAGATATGCCAGCGGGACTCTCTACATACTTACTACTCCCGATGATTATGCGGATATCTACAAGTACCCCTGTGAAGTGATAACTACCATCCGCCAGTACCTGATGAGCAGTCTCGGGGTCTACCTCGAAGCTGAAGGGAAATACGGCCTGTTCCTCTACGACAATGACACTGTTATCATCGAATCATTCATGTACAGGAATAGCATAGTCAGGCTGCATGCAGCAGGCGCTGTAAAGCTGAAGGACATGAGGACGGGTATGGAAACAGAGCCCATACAGCAGAAAGGCGACGAAAGCGTATTTGAGATACCGATTCAGCCGGTGTTCTACAAGATGTTCAGATTGATCAGGTGATCACGGAATGCCTCCGCGAGGCCGTCCCGGGATAAAACGGGACGGCCATTCTGTTTTTTATGCAAAGATATCAAAGTCTGCCGGCAAAAGCCAAATTTCCGCCGGATTTATCAGCCAACCTGAATTTTGGCCTGTTTTGTAGAAAAAAAGACGCTCAACTGGTATAATCTCTTTGATGCATAACATCAAATATGTTGTGAAACACTGCTGAGGCAGAAAACATCATAAAGGAAGATGCGGGATATGAGTGGAAGCGGAAAAAGGATAAAAATTTCGATCTCAGGAGACCTGGGAAGCGGGAAGTCGACAGTATGCCGTTATCTGAAGGAAAAATACGGGCTGAATGTCTATTCCATCGGTCGGATACAGCGCTCTCTCGCACAAAAGTATAATATGGACGTTTTGGCCTTCAATAAATACATGGAAACCCATCCTGAAATCGATGAAGAAATCGACACCGAGTTGACAAAAATCGGCAGACTCGATCAGGACATGGTGCTGGACTCGAGAATGGC
>DGEE01000052.1 GCA_002385815.1 Hungateiclostridiaceae bacterium UBA3934 | reverse complement strand
ACGACAGGAAGAAATAGCTGAGCAGGAGAGACGTGCAGAACAAATATACTATAAAGAAGTAGTAAAGCAAAAAAGAAGTGAGATATTTCTAAAGCTTAAACAAATAGATAATATAATAGAAGATGCAAAAAAGCTAAAACTTGAATATAATCAAAATTTATACAAGTATGATTATTCAACATTAAAACTTCATGAAGAACGCGTACAGTTTTTACTCAAAAGAAATGAATGTTTTCCTTTAATAGATTTTCTGGAAGAAAAGTGTGATTTAGAAATAGAAAAACTATCAAAAACTATACATTGTATGAGAGGTAACAACGGTATTGGTTTTAATACTTTTAATTATGTTGATCCATTTATAGAAACTGCTCGCGGTTATGAAGGTAACTTAAAGCTAATAAGAGAAAACTATAAAATCATTATGGATGCTGAGCAAAAACTACTGTCAATTCAGGATAAGAATAATAAGAACTTCCTTTTTAACGAATGCAATCTAAAAGTAGGCGATGATATTTGTTTAGTTAAGTATTTTCTCAATGGTTACCTAAAAGTAATAGATATAGCAGACAAAGGCATCACTGTAATTTCGGATTCATTCGATACATTTAAACTAAGCTTTCATGAGGTTTATAGAAATATTTTAGTAGTAAAAAATAAAGCAGGAATATCATATATAAATCAGGATTCATATATGATATTTTTGAAAGAACTTATAGAAAATAGCATATGCAAAGTAAATATTGAAATAAAAACGGAAGTGCCGTTTATTAGGTGTTGTCTAAAAATGCAAGAAAAACACATATACCATTTATTTGGTTATAAAAGAGATGAAAAATACAAATTTTTGGAGCGAACAAGACTTAATGCTACTCAAATCAAAGATAAACCATTAAATATTCTATATAGTAATGTGTTGGTTAATTCATTAATTGAAAACAACTACAAACTCTTTAAAATTAATGAACCTATTGGCTTAGTAAAGGGAGAATGGGCTCTATATAGTAAATATGGCGAGATTGAAATAGTATTAATTATAGAAAACGAATATCCTAAAAGTTTTATGGTATTTAATAATGCAAATCAACAATTTGCTAACAAAGCTTTAGAAAAGCAAGTTGAATATAAAATACGAGAAATTAGGACCCTGAAACTCTATTCTGATACGACCTTTGATTTAAGAGAATTAGTACAAAGCTATATTCATAAATATGAATATTTTCCAGAAGTAACTAGCAGTACAAATTTTGAGTTAATATCTTTAAATGAAACAATTGTGGACGCGTTAAGAAGAATTAACCACTTGTTGCATATTTTAAGAAAAAATCTAAAATACATTTGAATTGCTTAAGTGGAAAGACGTTATTTGACACATAAAAGTATATATAAAAACTTCACTTTTTCGATTTATTTGCTTACGGACAATCAACAGATTGTTTTTTTTTGTCAATCTTTAAGGGGGGATTGACAAACATCCAGAATAATGGAGGTGCTAAATGCCAGACAACGTAAATCACCCACGACACTATACGAGTGGCAGTGTTGAGTGTATTGATGCAATCCGGTCATGTATGACGGACGATGCATTCTCAGGATACCTGAGGGGCAACTGCATGAAATACCTGTGGAGGTACAAACAAAAAGGTGGAGTAGAGGATCTGCAAAAATGTGAGTTTTACTTAAACACATTAATAAAGACAGAGAAGGAGGAAGTCCCAATGGTTGATGCAATTGTCCTGGAATGCCTGTATATGACCTTTGGAAAGGAAACAATTCTGAAAAATGTGAACACGGTATTTGAAACCGGAAAAATCCATGGTATTGTTGGACGAAACGGCTCCGGCAAAACTGTGCTGATGAAATGTATTCTTGGTTTTCTGAAACCTACGAAGGGCAGTGTAACTGTCCTTGGCAGAAGGATCGGGCCTGAGTGCAATTTCGCTCCTGAAACCGGCATGATAATAGAAGCTCCGGGTTTTATCCCCACTGAAAGCGGTTATAGCAATCTGAAATGGCTGATGGGTTTGCGCGGCAAAGTGAATAAAAAACGCATAGAGGAAGTCATGTCCACAGTAGGGCTTGATCCCGGGAACAAAAAGCCGGTTGGTAAGTATTCGCTCGGTATGCGCCAGAGACTGGGCATTGCACAGGCTATCATGGAGCGACCCCGCCTGCTTGTCCTTGACGAGCCCATGAATGGCTTGGATAACCGGGGCGCGGAGGACATGCGCAAATTGTTCCTGCAACTGAATGAAGAAGGCTCAACAATTTTGCTTGCCTCACATAACCCGTTGGATATCGATACACTATGTAATACTGTCTATGAAATAGATGCCGGGGTGCTGGAAAAAAGAAAATAGAGCAAACTGAAAATTAAGAGTTGAGCATCCTTGACAGAACGAATTTCATCGCTTAAAATTAGGTGTAAAGTAAAAATACTTTACACCTTTTGCGATTATGGAAGAATTATTTAAAGTAAGCCTGTTGCTCGATTTTTACGGCCAGATGCTTACAAAAAGACAATTTGATATTCTTGATCTGTACTACAACAGCGACTATTCACTGGGTGAAATAGCCGAAGAACTGGAAATCAGCAGGCAGGGAGTCCACGACAGTATCAAGCGCGGCAAGGCTGTACTTTTTGATCTGGAAGGCAAGCTGGGACTGGCTGCGAGATTCAGTGAGCAGAAAAACAAGGCTTCTGAGGTGCTGGAGTTGCTCGAAGATATAGAAAAGGTCATCGCAGACAGCCGTGGCAAAGAAAAGATTGACAAAGCAAGGCTTTTGATCAGAAGTATGATGGAGGATTGACATATGGCAATATTCGAAGGCTTGTCCGGTAAACTGCAGGACACCATAAAGAGATTTCGCGGCAAGGGCAGAGTCACAGAAAAAGATGTTAAGGAAATGATGAGGGAAATAAAACTGGCACTGCTCGAAGCCGATGTAAACTACAAGGTGGTCAGAAGTTTCATAAACAGTGTCTCCGAGCGTGCAGCGGGTCAGGAAGTCCTTGAGAGCCTGACACCCGGACAGCAGGTCATCAAGATCGTACACGAGGAACTGATAGAGCTGCTGGGCAAGGTGCCCTCAAAGGTCACCTTTGCAAGCAGGCCTCCGACTGTATATATGATGGTCGGCCTTCAGGGGTCCGGTAAAACCACGACATCCGGTAAGCTTGCCAATCTTCTCAGAAAGCAGGGCAAAAACCCTCTGCTGGTTGCATGTGATGTATATCGTCCTGCAGCCATAAAACAGCTGCAGGTGGTTGGAAATCAACTGGACATTCCTGTTTTTGCAATTGAAGGGAACAACGACCCGGTGGATATTGCCAGGAAAGCGATAGATCATGCCGGGAGCAAACTTTACGATCTCGTGATAATCGACACCGCAGGACGGCTTCATATAGACGAAGAACTGATGGAGGAGCTGGAAAACATAAAAAATGCTGTCCATCCTCACGAAATACTGTTGGTGATTGACTCGATGACCGGGCAGGATGCGGTAAATGTCGCCGAAAATTTCAACAGCAAGCTGGGAGTCGACGGTATCGTACTCACCAAGCTGGATGGAGATACAAGAGGCGGAGCTGCACTCTCGGTGAAGGCAGTGACGGGAAAGCCTGTCAAGTTTGCAGCAACAGGCGAGAAGCTCAATGATATAGAGCCCTTCTATCCGGACAGGATGGCTTCCAGGATATTGGGCATGGGCGATGTGCTCAGCCTGATTGAGAAAGCACAGGAAGCTTTTGATGAGAAGAAAGCTCTGGAAATGGAAAAGAAACTCCGGACTCAGCAGTTTACGCTGGATGACTTTCTCGATCAGCTTGAGCAGCTGAAAAAAATGGGTCCGCTCAACCAGGTGCTGGGCATGCTGCCGGGTATGAACAGCAAAGCTCTCAGGAATATAGAAGTGGACGAGAAAAAGTTCGTTCGCGTCGAAGCAATCATCAAATCCATGACTCTCAAGGAGAGGAGAGATCCTGCCATAATAAATGGCAGCAGGAGAAAAAGAATAGCAGCAGGCAGCGGAACATCCATACAGGAAGTGAACAGTCTGCTGAAACAGTTTGAAGAGATGAGAAAAATGATAAAAATGATGACCGGTGTTGGCAAAAAGGGCGCCAGAGGATTGGGAAAATTCAGGATGCCTTTTTAGATAAAGTCCATGCAGCATGAGAGGAGGTGACAGAAATGGCAGTAAAGATCAGATTGAAGAGAATCGGTGCGAAAAAGAATCCGCACTACAGAGTAGTAGTTGCTGATTCCAGGTTTCCGCGCGATGGCAGGTTTATTGAGGAAATAGGCACATACAATCCGCAGACCGATCCCTCCACGATAAACATCGATGCTGAGAAAGCGGCCAAGTGGCTCAAGAACGGAGCACAGCCCACTGAGACAGTGAGAGCTCTGCTGAAAAAGACCGGAGTCATCCAATAATGGATCGGGAAAGAACAGCAGTTAAGCGGGAGCGAAATGAAAGCAGGAGGTTAATGATATGAAAGAACTCCTCGAAACTATCGCCAGATCCCTGGTGGATCATCCCGAAGAGGTCCGTGTCAGCGAAATAGAAAATGACAGCACTGTCATCCTTGAGCTCAGTGTGGCCAGGGAAGACATGGGCAAGGTGATAGGGAAGCAGGGACGGATAGCCAAAGCTATTCGGACGGTGATAAAAGCCGCAGCCATCAAAGAAAATGTAAAAGCTGTGGTGGAGATAGTATAATAAAAAGGTGTTGTACAACACCTTTTTATTTGCCGGACTATCGGGTATAACGGAGGCAAATATGCATGAATATCTGCAGGTAGGCAAAATCGTCAATACTCATGGAGTAAAGGGAGAAGTGAAGCTGATACCGCTCACTGACGATCCGGCACGTTTCGATGATCTTGAATGGGTTTTTATCGAAAACAGTGATGGAATGACCAGATATTCCATACAATCCGTTAAGTATTTCAAGGGTATGGTAATCATCAAGCTGTCGGGGGTAGATGATCCTGAAACAGCCGCAAAGCTCAAGGACTGCTTTGCACTGGTAGACAGGGAAAACGCTGTCAGGCTCCCGGAAGATACCTTTTTTATTTGTGATATCATAGGCTGCAGCGTATACGATGAAAACAAATCACTTCTCGGGCAGGTCAGGGATGTGCTGCAAACCGGGAGCAATGATGTATATGTGGTTAGAGATGAGTCAGACAGGGAAATACTTATACCTGCACTCAAGAGTGTTGTCAGGGAAGTACTGCCTGAGCAGAAAAGGATAGAAGTCATTATCCCGAAAGGATTGTTGGATGATGAGATTTGACATACTGACAATTTTTCCAGAGATGTTCGATACAGTGCTTGGGAGCAGCATAATCGGACGTGCTCAGGAAAAAGGATTGATAAGCATAAGAGCCTGGAATATCAGGGACTATACAAAGGACAAGCACAAGAAGACGGACGACTATCCATATGGCGGTGGCAGCGGCCTTGTGATGATGGCTCAGCCCATACATGATGCATATGAGGCAGTGGTAAGGGATCTCGATTACAAGCCTCATTTCATATACATGAGCCCCCAGGGGAAGCCCCTGGATCAAAAGCTTGTGGAACGGCTTGCCGAACATGAGCACATGATCCTGTTATGCGGACATTATGAAGGAGTAGACGAAAGGATTTTGGACAAACTGGTCGATGAGGAGATATCCATAGGAGATTACGTGCTCACCGGCGGTGAGCTTCCTGCCATGGTGCTCATAGACGCTGTCAGCAGAACGATACCTGGTGTCCTGTCCAATGAAGCTTCATACGATGATGAATC